>JAFWYI010000265.1 GCA_017522745.1 Mailhella sp. | reverse complement strand
GTAAACGAGTTTGCGTGATGCCTTAGATCTTGATGAGGCCGAGGGTGGCGGCCACGGAAGACACCAGCACCAGAGTCAGGATGACAGGGGCGAGGTAGGTCACGCAGAAGCGGAAAATGGATTCACCGCGGAAGGCGGAAGAACTCTTGATCTCGTCCACGAGCTTCTGGATGCCGACCATACGGCTGATGAGCAGGCAGGTGAGCAGAGCGCAGAGCGGGCAGAGGATAGAGCTGGCGAGGAAGTCCATCATGTCGAGGATGGAGAGACCGGCGATGGAGATGAAGTCCCAGGCACCGAAGCCGAGCGAGCAGGGGATGCCCAGAGCGATGGCTTCGAAGAACATGAACAGGGTGGCGCGCTTGCGGCTCCACTTGAGTTCGTCGGTCAGCGTGGACACGCAGGTCTCGAGGATGGAGATGCTGGAGGTGAGGGCGGCGAAGAACACCATGATGAAGAAGGCGGCGCCGATGAAGGAGCCCATGCCCATGCTTTCGAACACCTTGGGGATGGTGATGAACATCAGGCCGGGGCCGGCGTTCACGGCGGCGGCGTCACCACCGGAGAAGGCGAACACGGCGGGAATGATCATGAAGCCGGCGAGCAGGGCCACGGTGGTGTCCATGAGGCCGATGCGCACGGTGGCCTTTTCCACGTCCACGTCCTTCTTCATGTAGGAACCGTAGGTGATAAGGATGCCCATGCCCACGGAGAGGGAGAAGAAGAGCTGACCGCAGGCGGCCACGATGGTCATGATGGAGAACTTGGAGAAGTCGGGGATAAGATAGTAAGCGATGCCGGCACCAGCGCCAGGGCGGGTCATGGAGTAGATGGCTACCACAAGAGCAAGCACGAGCAGGATGGGCATCATGACTACGGAGGCACGTTCCACACCCTTCTGGACACCCTTCAGGATGATGAAGGCAGTGCAGCCAAGGAAGATGAGGTGCCAGAAGACGGGCACGAGGTCGCTGGTGATGAAGCCGATGAAGAAGCCGTCGGCCGCAGCAGCGGAACTGCCCCCCATGAGGTACTCGAACATGTACTTCACGATCCAGCCGCCGATGAGGCAGTAGTAGGGCAGGATGATCATGGGCACGATGGCGTTCAGCCAGCCGCCTATCTTAAGGAAGGGGTGTTCACGGCCGCCGAAAGAGCGATAAGCGCCCACAGCGCTGAGGCGAGTGTTTCGACCAAGGCTGGTCTCGGCCATGATGAGAGCATAGCCGAAGGTGAACAGAAGGAGGAAATAAATAAGCAGGAAAATGCCGCCGCCGTATTTAGCTGCGAGGTAAGGAAAACGCCAGATGTTGCCGAGGCCAACGGCAGAGCCGGCAACGGCAAGGATATAGCCCAGATTGCCCGAGAACAGGCCGCGGGATTCGCCAGAATTAGAAGACATAATTACTCCTGTGTACGAAAAGTTCTCAGCAGGATATAAGAGCATAGACAAAATGACAAGTAAAAGAATGAAAAACAGCTTTGCAGGGGGAGGATACAGCAGACTACACTGACGAAATGATGGGTTGCTGTTCGATATGGAAGCGCCGCAGAGCATGAGACGTGGCAAAGGGGGCTGATGAATGGTGATTCTAGCGAAAGCGCAAAACATCATGGCGCGTTTTTTCTGAGAGGGTATGTTTTTCAGGTCTTTTCTGGGATTCGGTGCCGTCCCGGCTTTTGGCAGGAAGACCGGAGCTGGAAGTTCTGCAAAGAGTAAGAGCCATCGGATTTACACCGGGCTGTAATATTCCTGTAATGTTTTTCTGGCAGAGTTCGTGTAGCCTGAAATCCTCAGCTTCTCTTGGAGAACGGTGTATGTCTTTTTTCACAGCTATACAGCTGCTCGGTGGCGTGGGTCTCTTCCTCTACGCTATCAAACTCATCAGTGATTCCCTTCAGCTCCTTGCCGGTGAGCGCATGCGCAATATCATCGGCATGTTCACCAAAACGCCGCTGCTCGGTGTTCTCCTCGGCGCGGGCGTGACCGTAGTCATCCAGAGTTCCAGCGCCACCACCGTCATGACGGTGAGCTTCGTGGAAGCCGGACTCATGACGCTTACCCAGGCTATCGGCGTCATAATGGGTGCGAATATCGGTACGACCGTCACGGGTCAGATCCTCGCCTTCAAGGTCAAGGACCTGGCCTATCTGTTCATCATGGTGGGCATCCTGCTCCTGTTCGTGTGCAAGTCCAAAACTTGGAAACACGCCGGTGAAGGTCTGTTCGGTTTCGGTCTGCTCTTCGTAGGTATGCAGACCATGGAAGGCTCGATGGCGTTCCTCAGGGACAGACAGGACATCTTCCTCATGTTCGCCCACAACCCGCTGTATGGGCTTATTGCTGGTGCGGGGCTCACGCTCCTCATCCAGTCCAGCTCCGCGACTGTCGGTCTGACCATCGCTCTCGGCACGCAGGGCCTGCTCCCTCTCGAAGCCGCTATCCCGATCATTTTCGGAGACAATATCGGTACTACCATCACGGCTGTTCTGGCCGCCATGGGATCTGGCCGCGCCGCTCGTCAGGCTGCCGCATCGCACGTTATGTTCAACCTTATCGGTGTGGCCGTGTGGCTGCCGCTCATGCCGTTCTATCTCGGATTCATCGAGTCCAGCTCTTCTTCCATCGGCCATCAGATAGCCAACGCGCACTCGCTGTTCAATATCTGCAACACGCTTCTCTTCCTGCCCTTCGTGCGCCCCTTTGCTGCGCTTGTCAGGAAAGTCTTCCCCGATGCTCCCCATATCGATACCACCGACACCAAGTTCCTCGACCCGAACCTCATCCAGCGCACGCCTGTCGTGGCGGTGAGCGCCGTGCGTCGTGAATGCCGCCACATGGGTGAAGTGCTTCAGGAACTGCTGTCTCACGTGGAAGTGCTGTTCTTCGAGGATAAGGAAAGCAAGCGTGAGATCATCATAGAAATGGAAGACAAGCTCGACCGCATAGAAACGGCTATCCGTCTGTATGCTGGCGACATCATGCAGGCCGGCATCGACGGTAAGCCTGCCGCTGAACTTGAAGCACTTGTGATAAGCGCGGGCGACCTTGAGCGCATAGGCGATAAGGGCAAGCGCCTGATGGACTTCTATGATTATCGCAAGAAGCGTGGCAAGGAATTCTCGCCCGAAGCCATGCGGGAGATTCGCGATCTGTATCACGATGCCCGTCAGGTTCTGGCGATGGCTCTTTCTTACATCGATATCGAAAACGATAAGGGTGTGACCCGCGAAGCTCTGGCGGACATGGCCCTGCGCATCCGCAAGGCAGAGAACTCTCTGCGTGCCAGCCATGCCCAGCGTCTGGGTGAGGGCAAGTGTTCTGCTGAATCCGGTCTCGTGTTCATCGACGTTCTCGGTGCCGTGGAACAGATCGCCTACCGCTCCAGGAAGATCGCCGACCACATGAGCGAAAAACGCGTGTAGTTGATATCATTTTGAAAAAAAGCTGCCGCCTCAGCCAAAAGATGCGCTGTGGCGGTTGCTTTTTTAAGAGGCGAGAAAGAGAATTTTGGAACTTTACTCCTTGCTCTGGACATTGGCGCAAAAGTGTTTAATCTCTCTGGAAAGAACAGACAGTCTTTCTGTCCATGAGCGAATGCTCATTCCGAACTAGGAGAAAACTATGTGGGAATATACTGATACTGTACGCGATCACTTCCTGAACCCGCGTAACGCCGGTGTTCTTGAAGATGCCAATGTCATCGGCGAAGCCGGCAGCCTTGCCTGCGGCGACGCCCTCAAGCTCATGCTCAAGGTCTCCCCTGAAGGTGTCATCGAAGATGCCAAGTTCCAGACCTTCGGCTGTGCCAGCGCCATTGCTTCCAGCTCTGCCCTTACCGAACTCATCAAGGGCAAGACCATGGAAGAAGCTGCCCAGATGACCAACAAGGAAATCGCCGATTACCTTGGCGGTCTCCCCAAGGAAAAGATGCACTGCTCCGTCATGGGCGAAGAAGCTCTGGAAGACGCCATCCGCCGCTGGAAGGGCCTGCCTCCCAAGCAGCATGGCGAAGAAGGCCGCCTTGTGTGCAAGTGCTTCGGCGTGACCGATCTGCAGATCATCAAGGTCGCTCAGGAGAACAATCTCAGCACTGCCGACGAAGTGACGAACTTCATCAAGGCCGGCGGTGCCTGCGGTGCCTGCAAGGACGACATCCAGGGCATCCTCGACAAGCTGCGTTCCGTGGAAAAGCCCATGGTCGAGATCAAGCCTGTGCCCCGCATGACCAATGTGCAGCGCATGCAGAAGGTCATGACCATCCTCAGTCAGGACATCGCTCCCCGCCTCGCTCTCGACGGCGGCAGCATCGAACTCATCGACGTGGACGGCACCAATGTGATCGTGGCCCTGCGCGGCGCCTGCTCCGGTTGCCATGCCAGCCAGCTCACCCTGAAGAACCTCGTGGAAAAGACCCTGCGCGAGCAGGTCGATCCCGCTATCAATGTGCTGGAGGCGTAACATGGCTGCCCTCACTGATGTCATCTACCTCGACAATAATGCCACTACCGCCGTTGCTCCTGAAGTTGTGGAAGCCATGATGCCGACTTTCGGCCCTCTTTATGGCAACCCTTCCAGCATGCATACGTTCGGCGGTCAGATGGGTCGCTGGATCAATACCGCTCGTGAGCAGGTCGGCCAGCTCATCGGTGCCGAGCCTGAAGAAGTCATCTTCACCTCCTGTGGTTCTGAATCCGATAACGCCGCCTGGTATTCCGCTACGGAGACCCAGCCCACCATCCTGTGAAAGCCAGGTGGATGTCCGGTCGAAAAATCACGGAAAGGTTACCGCCCTCTTCACCGATGCCCTGGCCCCCAATTCCCAGGCAGAGGGCGAAAACGGCTCCATCCACCCCGATAAGGGGGTGGATCTGCTCCTCTCCCCCACCCGTCCCATCCGC
Organism: Mailhella sp.; assembly: GCA_017522745.1. Lineage (GTDB taxonomy): Bacteria > Desulfobacterota > Desulfovibrionia > Desulfovibrionales > Desulfovibrionaceae > Mailhella. Next base: position 9 of record JAFWYI010000265.1, on the reverse strand, counting down.
CGCTTCATG
>JAFWYI010000264.1 GCA_017522745.1 Mailhella sp. | reverse complement strand
TACCTTGAGCTTGATCATCTGCTTCCTGATCTGGAAGCGGACAGGAACGAACTGCTTGACCGATTGACCAGTGTGGAGAATGCCGAATGATAGAACTCAAACTGCGTATCAGCTTTTCTTCCGACTGGCACTGCGGCAGCGGTCTTGGGGAAAGCCACCTTGCGGATGCCATACTCAACCGCGATTCTGACGGTATCCCGATGATACCAGGTCGTGCAGTCAAAGGGGCGCTTCGTGAAGGTGCATGGAGACTGTCCACTCTGGGCGGAGACTATAAGGACGCGGAAAACCGTCTTTTCGGTTCTGTCTCTTACGGTGGAGCCATCCAGAAAGCTGGCCTCCTTTGTGTTGGCCCAGCGGAACTGCCAGAAGATGTTAGAGCATACTTCAAAGACGTATCGCCCGATAAGCGTTCTCAGGAAGTTTCCTATATGATCACCCGTCGGGCACGAACTGCGCTTCAAGATGGTGTAGCGGCACACGGTTCGCTTCGCAGTCTGGAATGTGGCATCCCCGGTCTGACGTTCATGTCCAGCCTTTCCATCGACTTGCCCAGCACGGAAAAAAACTGGCTTCTTCCTTATATGACCGCTGTCTGCGCCGCTGTGAAAAGCCTTGGTGCCGACCGGGCTCGTGGTCTGGGCCGCTGCACTTTCCAGCTCGTTGTTGAAAATGGCCCTGCGCCTCAGCTTCCTGATCTCTCGGAATGGAGGATGAAATGAAGGCATTTTTCGTACGAATGAAGGCGGAAGAGCCTCTCGTCATCACCTCGGGTTCTTCAGAAAGCATGGCCCATGAAACCTTGGGTTATGTTCCTGGCAATATGCTGCTCGGTGCTTTTGCAAGTGTCTGGAAACGCTCTCATCCAGAGGATGACCCTGACAGCACGGATGATTTTCGCCGTCTTTTCCTCGATGGTGATATCTCGTGGGGGACCGCATTCCCTCTCTGTGGTAACGATGCAGGTGTACCGATCCCGCGTTCCTACATGCGCGTAAAAAATCATAAGGGGCTGCCTCATATCGGTGAATCTGCAGATGGTCATATAGTAGTCAATCTTCTTCGTATGAAAGACGAAGATAACTGTACGCAGCTCCTGCGGGATAAAAAAATCATTGGCTCTGCTGATGTTCCCAAACTCAAAAAGTTCAGTGCCTCCTTCATGGGGCGCGACAATCTTCGCCTCCCTGAAGAAAAGCGCGGCTGGAACATCCATGTTGCTCTCGGCTCCCAGCGTTCCGCTCTGGATGGGCAGCTCTTCGGCTACAGCAGCATCGCGGCAGGTACGGAGTTTTTGAGCTGCCTCGTCTGCAAAGACGAAAAAACTGAGCAGACCCTGCGTGACCTGCTGAACTCGACCAGAGTATTCCGCGTTGGTCGTTCGCGTTCTGCCGGATACGGTAAAGTACGGCTTCTCAGCTTCTACGAAGAGTATGCCGGAGTAGACAGCCTTACCATCCGCGAAGGCAACAGCGTAGCCATATTCCTCCGTTCGCATTATGTTGCCTCGTCTTCGTGGCTTCTGCCTGTGGAGAGTCTGCTGGCTGACATAGAGCAGCTTTGCGGCGCAAGACCTGAACTGAAGAAGCTGTTCTGTACCTATTCGGAGATACAGGGCTACAATGCCATGTGGCGGAAACCTCGTCCGTCCCGTACCGTATTGGAACAGGGAAGTGTCCTTCTTTGTTCGTTCGACAAAGATGTTCAGCTTCCTCGCCATATTATGCTGGGGGCCGATCAGATAGAGGGTTATGGCCGCATAGAACTCGATCCCTCGTTCCTTGATGAGACGCTCCCGCAGATCCCTCATGAGAGTATCAATAGCCGGAAGTCAGAGATCAGTGCGCCTCAGGCTTCCCCCATGTGGAAGAATATCCGTCGCCGGGCGCTGGAACAGCTTTGCGAAGAACGAGCCTATGCTTTGCTACTGGACGACGCATGGCAGAAATTCATCGACTCGGTTTCGCGCAGTGCCCATCCCACGGCGAGCCAGCGCGGCAATATTCGCCGCATCGTAACGGAACTTCCGCAGGAAGCGTGGCAGGGGGCCTTCCGCTCGATGCTTTCCAGCAATGCCAGAGCAGAAGATCAGTGGAAAAACGCGGTTGCGCTCAGCCCGTTCTCCAAGCGCAATGAATATCTGGAAGGGATCATGTCAGAGATCCTGTCTGCGGAAAGGGCGGAGTCGTTCCGTCCAGGTGAAAATCCTCCCGGTGGCCCCGCCTCTGCCAGCGAACTGCTCATTGCAGAAAAGGAAGCTCACAGGTTGTTCATGCTGCGCCTTCTCTCCGCATGGGGGCATTCCAGCCGTGATAATGAAGAAGGGAGGAATTGACGATGCGCATATTCCGTATGATCATAGAATGTCTGTCCCCTCTGCATTGTGGCAGTGGAGCCCCCAGCTGGATACAGGATCAGCCCGTCGTGCGCGATGCCTTCGGGTATTGGACTATCCCCGGCACCTCGCTTGCCGGCTCTCTGCGTTCTCTTGCTGAAAAGCTCGATGCCTCACTGGCCAGTAAACTTTTCGGGGGAGAAAAAGCGTCCCTTTTCTGGAGTGCCGACGCACGTTTGCTGGACTATGACGACCAGCCGGCGCTCGAAAAACAGCTTGCCGGAAAGGACGTGGCACTGCCTGTGGGGCCGTTCCTCCGCGATCACGTACGGCTGGACAGCGAAAGCGAAACGGCTCAGAAGGGCGGCAAGTTTGACGAGGAGATAGTCCCTCCGGGGACCAGATTCGCCATAGAATTCGCGTTCGACGCATGGGACAGAAAGGATGTAGAAAAAGAACTCGGTCTTTTCGATCGGCTCTGCGCCCTTGCCGCCGCCGGAGCTATGCCCCTCGGCGCCCATGGGACAAACGGCATGGGAAGTTACCGAGTCCTCAAGGCTGAAAGCCGGGAGTTCGATCTTCATAGCTTCGCAGGAATGCAGGACTGGCTCCGTCTCTCCTCCGGCATCGACTTCGTTCGTGACGGAGGCAAGCCTGTGATACTGCCTGCGGCTCCTGTTCTCCCGCAGCACGAAGGCATCAGCGGTACGCTGACTATCCCTTTCGAGGCGGATGGGCCGCTCATCGTTGGCGGCGGTTCTGCCCTGAAGAGCGGAGACGATATCGTTTTTGCGACCACGCCTACGCTGGACTACGAAAAGAAGAGCGTCACAGAACGATTCGTCATTCCCGGAAGCTCTGTGAAGGGGGCATTCCGGCATGCCATGTATCGCATCTGTCTTGCCCGCGGCTTTGAAAAAAGGAACGCAGAGCAGGTCATGAACGCCTTGTTCGGGCACGCGGAAGGCGATTCTGCCCAGCGAGGGAAACTTTCGTTCAGCGAGGCTGCACTTGGCGATGCTCTGCCTCTCAGTGTCCCCCATGTCGCCATCGACCGTTTCTCCGGCGGTGCGCTGGATGGCGCGCTGTTCAGCGAAGGTCCGGTGTGGAAGCAGGGTATGCCTGTCAGCATATCGGTCTCTTTTGAAGGGCTCTCTCCGGCTGAGGCGGCGCTTCTCTTCCATGCTCTTTTCGATATGGCCGAAGGAGCGTTGTCGCTGGGCGGCGGTGCCGGTCGTGGCTGCGGCAGACTGTCGCTCAGAGGTTGGGATACTGATCCCATCAAGGCTCTTTCCGCGTGGAAGGGCTCACTGTACTGGAACGGCAGCAGTATCCATGTTTCCGACGCAGAAAGCATGACCGCCGTATTCAAACGGCTGGACGAAGAATCGAATAAGGCGGTAACGGCATGAAAAAAACAATGCTTTCCATCAAGTACCGTTTCTGTACGGTAGAAGACTTCCTTGAGCTGGCAGAAGCAGGCGCTGGCGCTTCCTCGTGGTGTCTCGTTGAAACTGCGAAGGAAGCAGGGCTCATGCACCTTGCCGACCTCAAAGGGGCAGGCATTGCCGCAGAAGCCTCACGGCTCATCGTTTTTTCCGGCAGTGCTGAATACCGCATGGAAAAGGCGTTCCGTGAACAGCAGGGCAGAGTTCGCATAGTCGAACTTGGAACGGCTCAGGGCAGAGAATGCCGCGTGCGTGAACAGGAATACCTTCTCCGCAAGGATGCGGGAGCAAAAGGTCGTCTCCTCAGCCGGGAATTCTTCTGCCAGGACGAAAACGGCATGCTCAAACTCTATTGCGAATGTCTTGCCGGGATAATGGAGGTCTGAAATGAGCGCTCCTGAGATCAAGGGAACTCTCCACATACAGGAAGGCAAGAAGGGCCGGAACTTTCAGGCCGACTTCACGAATCTGAAAGGCAATGCCGTCAAGATGGCCGTCATGGCATCTGCCATCTATTTTGACAAGGAAAAAGCTGCGGAAGGTGATGAGATCATCCTTACTCTGACCGCTTCCGGCCAGATAGAAAAATGTACTATCCCCGGCAAAGAAGCGGCTCCGGTCAGCCCTGCCGGAAAAGTCGCTCCTCGCAGTCAGGGGAATGGCTTTGGCAGAAACGGCGACAGGAACTTCTCCCGCCCCTCTGGCGGGCAGACACAGGGCGGTCGTTACGGTAATCAGTCGTATCGAAGCGGGCAGGCCTACGGACAGGCACGTTCTGCGTCGCAGGGACCTGCGCTTTGTGACGCCGTCGCTCCTTACAACTTCATTCCCTATGCTCCTGAAAACGTACTGGCGGAAAAAGACGGAGAGCGTGGCACATGGTCGGGCGTACTCCACTGCCGTCTTCAGGCGCTTACCCCTCTTCTCGTTGCAGGAGAACGCATAAAAAGGTCGGATGAGTCTTCGGAATGTCGTTTCTTCAAAGTGGATGGCAGGAACGCCATTCCCGGCAGCGGCATCAAGGGCGTCCTGCGCTCCATGGTGGAGATCCTTTCCTTCTCGGCCATGCGTCAGGTCTCCCGCAAGGAGCTGTTCTGGCGCATCGTTGCTGGCGGGGCCTATCGGGAAGCCTTTAGCGAAGAGATACTTGGCGGTTACCTGAAACGCAGTGGTGCAGACTACGAGCTTTTCCCCGTGCAGGTGGCAAAAGTGAAGAACGGCACCGGTCCCATCAGTGGCGGCGAACGCGTGAAGACCGGCGGCATCCGCTATAAAGATAAGTACGGTCAGTATAACTTTTCGACTGACTACAAGTTCTCCCGCCCCATGGGAGTATCCCTGCCGGTCTCTCGCGATGTCTTTGCCGATTTTGAACGGCAGATGACCGAAAACCAGAAAGGCCGCTGGAAGAAAGATCGCCTTACGCAGAGCATCGGGCATCCTGTATTCTACAGGAAGGACTCCGAAGGGAAGGTCGCCGAGATCGGTCTGAGCCGCTATTTCCGGCGCAAGTACGACAAGTCCCCTGCCGATCTGGCGGCCAGTGCCGTGGCACTGGATTTTGCCGAGAAGCTCTTTGGCAAGGTAGGAAAAGAGGGCACCGTAAAAGGCCGCGTAGCTGTTGAACCTGCCTTCGTGGAGGGGAAGGAATACAGAAGCGGTGGCTGTCGTGCCATCCTCAGCACTCCGCACCCCACCAGCCTTGCTCATTACATAGTTCAAAATCCGTCACGGATCCGCACCATTTCCCGCGGGACGAAGAACGATGCGGAAAGTCTGGCTGGGTACAGTAACGGCGAAAAACTGCGCGGCTGGAAAATGTACTGGCATCACGACGTGGACGAGCGTCTCTGGTTTCCCGAAGGGCTTGACCCTGATGCCGTGTCGAAAAAGGTGATAAGCTGGCTGTATCCTCTGGCTCCGGGGGCTAGTGCCGAGGTGAAGATACATGTGGACAGACTGACCGACCTTGAACTCGGCGCCATCCTCGAAGCGCTTTCCTATGCCAGTGGGAACCATGCTTTCAAGCTGGGCATGGGTAAACCTCTGGGCTTCGGTTCGGTGAAGCTGGATCTGGTACGTGCGGAAGTGGAAGATGTGAGGAAGCGTTACGCCTCGCTCAGTCAGCGTCTGAACGGTGGCCTTGCAGAGCTGGATGAAGCAACGCAGAAAGAACTGCGCGAAGCCTTCCGCAACAGCAGGCTTGAAGCTCTGCACGCCATGAACAAGTGGAAGGACGTGCAGGATTACGCTCAGCTTCCCTCTGTAAAGGCCCTGCGCGCGATGACGGATTTCGTCAACAGACCAGCTCCGTCTCGTGTACGCTACATGTCGCTGAACGAATTCAAGAACAAGGCTCTGCTTGCAGGGCCGGAAGACGTGCTGAAACAAAAGTAGCCTGAAGTATTAAACAACGAAAGCCCGGTGTAAAAGCCGGGCTTTCGCTGTTTAAGCCGTGTTTTCTACGCGCAGAGAACACCCGTGTGGGTCATGGAAACTGCTGCCACCGAATCTCATCGTGGGGCTCAACCTCTACGCGTAGAGAACACCCGTGTGGATGACTGAAGATCACGTGGTCGTGATCGAAGAAGTGTCTCAACCTCTACGCGTAGAGAACACC
>JAFWYI010000263.1 GCA_017522745.1 Mailhella sp. | reverse complement strand
GCCGAGAGCTCCGATTTCGACATCCTCGCCATGCAGAACATGATCCGCATCTGATGCCTGTCAGCGTGCCTCCGTGGTCTCTGACCATGCTCCGCACGAACCGCCTCTCTCCTGCGGTCCTGGCATGATTCTTGCATCGTAGTCAGCAGAGAACGGGACAGGATGCAAAAATCTCTTGCAGTGCCAACATCGTTCTCATCCCGAACACCGTCATGCCAACAAAAGGAGCATGCCATGCCCGTGAATATGCAGAATCTCCAGAATCTCGCCAGCATCACCAGCCTCGATCAGCTCAAGGTAGGGGCGGACAACCAGCTCCAGCAGCGGAGCGGCATCGGCACCTTCTTCCGCAAGATAGGCGACGCCTTCCTCAATCTCTCGCAGGCGGGCCGCGCTTCCATAACCCAGCGCAACGAACGCATCGTGCAGGCCATGCAGCGCGCAGTGACAGCCGCCGCACTCGAAGTCCGCGCCGAGGACCGCCCCATGGCTGCGCGGCTTTCCTCCGTGTTCGACCGCATCAAAACGGCCGCCACCAACATGAATCGCGAGACGATAGACGGCCTGAAGGGGGCCATCGACGGTCTCCAGATCAGGACCCACGCGCTCAAGTACGGCCTGCATCTCAATCCTGCCTTCGACAGGCTGTCCGTACCCGCCCAGAAGGGCCTCCTCTATGCGCTGGATACCATCAGCTCCAAACGCATACCGGACAAGCAGAGCGTCATGGAACAGGTGAAGCAGAGCTTCTTCACCGCACACCCTGCTGAATACGACATCGACGAGGGCATGAGAATATTCGGGGAGAGTCAGATAGAGGAATTCCTGAAGCCCGACCAGCAGGAAAAGATCGAGGACGGCATCCATTTTTCCTTCCTCAAGGACGCCAACCGGCACAGCATCGTGAGCTTCAATGGCCAGGACATCATGCCGGCCGGTCTGGCCCCCGGGGGCACCTTGATTCGGGAGAAATTCGCTGCGTATGCAACCATCATCAAGGAAGCCATCCCGGAAAAGCATCACAGATTCCTGCCCTTCATCACCATGATGGCCTCGCAGGCCGGCATTGACGCTGCCCCGGCCTTCCTGCCTTTCCTTGCCAATGTGTCCACCCCGTCGAATTTGCATCTGTCCGATGCCAACATCGTCCCCCTCAAAGAAGGCACGGAACATCCCCTCACCCTTGAACTCAAAGGGGACCACCTGATCATCACCAGCACGTTCACCAACCCCTTCACCACGGTAAACGGCCCGGTAGACGGTGAGCTTGTTCTGGCCTTTAAGGGGCAGGTGACCATGAACATCGACCTTGCCGCCGCCCCCCGCACCGAAACGGTGGACGGAAAGCAGGTATTCATCCCGCAGTTCACCATCGAAAACGGCGAAGTCCACTTCGAAACGCCGTAAGAACAGCCAAAGCGTGGAAGGGGCGGATCCCCCTCGCCCTCTCTGCATCGGACGAGCTGACGCCACAGCGCCATCAAGGAAGATAACATGGCAATATCTTTAGAAAATCTTTCCAGTATCAGCAGCCTTGACCAGCTCAGGCTAGATGGTGGAGGCCAGCTTGAAAAGCGCAGTGCGCTGGGAACGATCGGTCACAAGATCATGGATGCCTTCCGCTCTCTTTCCGCGGAAGGCCGCACCGCCATCGCCAGCCGCAACACGGCCCTGCTCTCCGCCATGCTGGACGCCGTGGACGCGAGCCGCACGAGCGGCGATGTGGGCACGCGCGGGGTGGAAGCCAGCCTCAGCAAAACGCTGGAACGCCTGAGCGCCGCCAATACCGCCAGTTACGGCAAGGCCCTCGCCGCCCGCATCATGAGCGACCCGAACGTAGCCGCCATGCCGGAAGCCTCCCGCGGTGCGCTCCAGTATGGGCTCGCCACCATTGCCAGCGAGAACCCCCGCGACGAATGGCAGAGCCTCATGAACGGCCTGCGCGACACCTTCCTTGGCAGGGGCCCCGAAGGCTTCAGCCTTGAACGCGGCGTGCAGAAATTCGGTAACGACCTGCGTTCCCTGTTCTTCAGCGCGCACGCCACAAAGCTCGACGAGCATGGCGTGCATGGCGTGTTCTACCGGGACATGGAGCGCGGAAGCGTGAAAAGCGTTGGCGGGAAACCGATCGACGGCGTGCAGATAAAGAAGGTCCTCCCCGATATCAAGGAATATCAGCAGGCCTATCGCGCCGTGCTGACCGATTTCCTCAAGGACAGCTCCCCCGACAAGGTCGATAGCGACATGAGGTTCCTGCCCTTCCTTTCTATCGCCTGCACGCAGAACGGCGCCGCCAGCACATGCCCTCTGCTGGCCGGAGCCAGCGGTCACGATGCCGTCCGCCTGTTCCTCCAGTCAGGCATAAACTCGCCCATAGGCTCTACCAGCCACAGTACCACCATCAGCCGCGACAGCGAGAACCCGAGGCACATCCTCATCCAGGCCACGGCCTCCCAGCTGTATTCGACCATCGAAGCCGGCTCCAGTCCCGCCCTGAAGCTGGAAACGAGCATCACCATGCGCATCGACCTCGACGCCGAACCCACCGAGAAGGAAGTGAACGGCAAGCAGATATTCCTGCCCTCCTTCACGCTGGAAAACGCCTCCACGCGCTTCACCACCGAAGGACTGTAGAGGGGGATGAAGGAAAGAGGGAGAAGGGGAAGAAGGAAGGAGGGGGAAGGAGGAGCGCGAAGGCTTTTTTTTGGGAAGGAGTGACGCGGGGCGCGGAGTGCTTGGCGGGAAGGCGTCTGGCACGGAGGCGCTGTGCGCGTAACGCGAGGCGGGATAAGGCCGCGCTTCGCGCTGGCCTCAAATACCGGGGAGTAACGCCGAGGTTGGGCAGAAAGGAAATATTTTCCAGAGTCTTGGATTTTCTGCCGAAAATCCGCTTTCCGCGCTTCGCGCGGTGAGGAACGAAAGGCATCCTGAAATGTCGTGCGCTCGAAGCCGCCCGGGCTGACGCCCTTCTGGCGGCTTTGTCGCTTACTTGGCTGTTGACCACCAGATGACGCCGGCCTGGTTCGCGGGACTTTCCGGGCCTTGCGGCCCTTTCGTCCCGCTCACTGGCGGACCGGCTGCTCGCGCTCCCTGCGGTCGCGCTCGTCCCTTGCGACTCACGCGGTTTCGGACTGCGGGAGCGAATTTACAAAAAAAAACCGCCCACCTCACGCCAAAAGGAGTGAAGTGAGCGGCCTTTTTGTATTATTTCAGGATGTTCTTACAGTTCCAGGCGCGTTTCGCGGCCTTCCGCCATGTCGAGGATGCTCTGGATGCCGCATTCCACCATGCTGGTGATGGATTCCTGCGTGAAGAAGGCCATGTGCTGGGTAAGCACCACGTTGGGGAACTGGCGCAGGTAGGCCATGTGGCGGTTGCGGAAAATGTCGGTCTTGCGGTCGGCATGGTAGATGCCCTGTTCGTTCAGGAACACGTCCATGGCGAGACCGCCGATCTTCTTGTTTTCCACGCCGTCCATGAGGGCTTCCACGTCCATGAGTTCACCGCGAGCGGTGTTGATGAGGATGACGCCGTCCTTCATGCGGGCGAGGGACTCGGCGTTCACCATGTCGCGGGTCTCATCGGTGCAGGGCACGTGGAAGGTGATGATGTCGGCTTCGCGCTGGATGGTCTCCCAGTCCACGAATTCGGCAAGGCCGCGCAGGTCGTCGCTGAATTCCAGCCCGCAGGCGAGGATGCGGCAGCCGAAGCCCTGAAGCTGACGGATGACCGCCGCGCCGATGTTGCCGGTGCCCACCACGCCCACGGTCTGCGCGCGGAGGCTGCGGCCCATGAGGCCACCCAGAGAATAGTCGTTCACCTGCTGACGCCACAGGGCGGGCTTGTAGCGGCGAAGCACGATGAGCATGAGCATGATGGTGAAGTCCGCCACGGCGTAGGGGGGATACCACGCATGGCTCACGCGCAGGCCCAGATCGTGGGCGGCGGCGAGGTCGATATGGTCGAAGCCGATGGTGCGGGTGGAAACGTAACGCACGCCCAGCGCCTTGAGCTTTTCCAGCATGTAGCGGTCAAGACGGCTGCGGCCCAGCGTGGAAACGGCGTCACAGCCTTCCGCGAGATGCAGGTTGGCATCGGAAAGCGCGGTGGGCTCAAGGAGCAGTTCCACAGGAAGGGTCTCGTTCAGGCGGACGAGGTCAGCGCGTTCATCGGGACTGGCTTCGAAAACACGGATCTTCATGACGTACCTCACATAAAAGTTTCAGCAAGAAAATAGAGAACGACGCTCACGAAGAGCGCAGGGAGCATGTTGAGCGTGCGGCAATCCTTGATCTTGAGCATGGAAACGCCCGAGATCATGATGAGGATACCGCCCACAACAGAAACTTCGGCCATAAGCGCCTGCGGCACGAACGTACCCAGCCACAGGCCCAGCAGGTACAGGCTGCCCTGCCAGCAGAACAGCACCGCCGCAGAAAACGCGATGCCTATGCCATAGGTGGAGGCCAGCACCATGGAGGTGACGAAATCCAGCGTGGCATTGGTGAAAAGGAAGGTGTTGTTGCCGTTCACCGCGCTTTCGATGGGCCCGAGTATGGACAGCGTGCCGATGCAGAACAGCAGTATGGCCGTGGCAAGACCGCGTCCCAGTTCGGAATGGCCCAGCCGGGTGGAAAGGCGCTGGAACTTACCGTCCCAGTCCCACTTGGCGCCGAGGAAACTGCCGATGGCAAGGCTCAGGATGAACAGCACCGGGTACTGGCTTTTGGGCATGTTGGAGACAGCGGCGTTGATGCCGATGGCCAGAGCCGAAAAGCCCATGGCGTT
>JAFWYI010000021.1 GCA_017522745.1 Mailhella sp. | reverse complement strand
CTTCTTGCGGTAGACGAGGCCCTTTTCCAGACACTTCAGGAAAAATTCCTGTTCCCAGCGATAGTATTCGGGACGGCAGGTAGCGATCTCGCGGCGCCAGTCGTAGGAATAGCCCATACGCTGGAGCTGGGTACGCATGTTGTCGATATTGGAATACGTCCACTTACCGGGATGCGTGTTGTTCTTGATGGCGGCGTTTTCAGCGGGAAGGCCGAAAGCGTCCCAGCCGATGGGATGCAGCACGTTGTAGCCCTGCAGACGGCGGAAACGGGCCATCACGTCGCCGATGGAATAGTTGCGAACGTGGCCCATGTGGATGTTGCCGGAGGGATACGGGAACATTTCCATGAGGAAATATTTAGGCTTGGAAGAATCCACTTCGCAGTCGAAGGAGCCCTTTTCAGCCCACACCTTCTGCCATTTTTCTTCCAGCGCATGAGGCTCGTAACGGGAATTGAGTGCCATTGCTAAATGTCCTTGCCGGGCCGGAGCCCGATTTTATCAGAGGAGAGAGCCTGCCGCGAATCGCCGCAGGAAAGGGGCGCCGCTTCAGGAGCGGGGACGCAGTTCGCCTTTGTCCAGAGCCTTGCTCACAGCATCGAGGATGCCGTTGACGAAGGTATGGGAGCGAGCGTCGCCATACTGCTTGTCGAGTTCGAGAGCTTCGTTCATGGATACCTTGAAGGGAACGTCCGCACGATACAGCATCTCATACACGCCAAGGCGCAGAAGATTCAGCTCAACGCGGCCCACACGGTCGAGACGCCAGTTGCGGGCGAACTTTTCGATGACAGCGTCCAGTTCGGATCTGTGCTGCCACACGCCAAGCACCAGTTCCCAGGCGAAGCCGGAAGGCTCGTCGCCCAGTTCGGAGTCATCCTGGCGAGGAACATCGAGGAAGGCCTTCTTCAGCTTTTCCACGGAGTCGCAATCAAGAAACTCCTGTCCGTAAAGGGCCTGAAAAGCCAGCTGACGATGAGCGCGGCGGGAAGGTTCTTTCACAGCCATCAGATCTGCTCCATAACGCGGATGGTCTCGAGGACAGCAGCAGCGGCTTCAGCACCCTTGTTGCCTACATGGGCACCGGCGCGGCTGATGGCCTGCTCAAGATTATCACAGGTGAGAAGGCCGAAACCGATGGGCAGACCGGTCTGCAGGGAGATCTGCGCGATACCCTTGGAGGCTTCGGCACACACATAGTCGAAGTGAGGAGTAGAGCCGCGGATGACAGCGCCAAGGGCGACGATGCCGCTGTACTGCGAGAAGGCGGCGAGCTTCTTGCACACGAGAGGAAGCTCATACGCGCCGGGCACACGGATAACGGTGATGTCATCCACAGAAGCGCCGTGGCGCACGAGATAGTCGATAGCACCGTCCACAAGGCGGCCGACCACGAAATCATTGAAACGGGACGCAACGATGGCGATCTTCAGCCCCTCAGCGTTGAGCTGCCCTTCGATGGTTTTTACGGAGTACATAGTTTCCTCACTCATAATGGCAGGGCCGGAGCCCTTTTGTCTGTTTTACTGTTGCATGTGCCGTAAAACGGCGTACGCGCAACGCATATCTTCGCGCAAAACGGGAGAGAAGCCAAGAGGATTTCTCCACCCTTTCCCGAAAAAACGAACCGTTACACATAAATTGCGCTACGGTTCAGGAATTTCCATCATACACCGAAGCCATGATCACGCAGGAAGTCCATGGTGATGCGGGACTCGCTTTCCTGCTTCTGCTCTCCCTGATATGGCAGGAGGAGATTCTTCACATATTTCGCGATGACGTCCGTCTCCATGTTCACGGCCGCGCCGGGGCGCCAGTCCGCCGCCGTGGTCACTCGCCAGGTCTCCGGGATGATGTTCACTTCAAGCCAGCCCGGCCCGCAGGAATTCACCGTAAGGCTTATTCCGTCCAGCGTGACGGAGCCCTTGGGCACGACCTGGGAACTCCATTCGGCATCGAAAGCCATGCGGATACGCCGAGAACCGCCCACAGGAGTCACGCTTTCCACGTGTGCCACGCAGTCCACATGGCCGCTCACGATATGCCCGCCAAAGCGGTCGCCCATGGCCATGGCACGCTCCATGTTCACCAGCGAACCCACGGTGAGTGCGCCGAGATTGGTGCAGGAGGCCGTTTCCGCCGAAGCGAACACCGTGAAATCAGGCCCAGCGGGGATCCAGGTCTCCATAGTGAGGCAGACCCCATTGCAGGCCACGGATTCCCCTATCTCGGGCGCATCAAAGGAAAAAAGCGGATGAAAGCGGAAGAGAATGTCGCCTCCTCTTTTTTCCACAGCCGTCACCCGGCCCTGACCTTCCACAAGTCCTGTAAACATATCAGCCCCTGTTGGCTCGGAAATAAAGGTGGATATCACCGTCCACGAGGGACGTACCCGTCACGCGCATGCGCAGAGCATCTTCCATGCTCTCGGCATGGCGTCCGGCAAAAAGCGGTGTTGCCTCGCTATCGCCAAGTATGGTCGGCGCGAGATGCAGATGAAACTCGTCCACAAGCCCGGCTTCGAGCAGAGAAAGGGCCGTCCTGCCGCCGCCCTCGCACAACACGTAAAGGCACTTTTCCTCCGTGCGGAGTATCTCCAGCACCTGAGTGATATCCAGCGGCCCCGCAGATGTCCCCTGCTCTGCTCTGTCTACCTTGTGGACTCGCGCCCCCTTGGCCCTCAGAGCCGCGGCAGCGGGCGAAGCAGCCTGAGCCGCCGTGGTGAAGAACACGCTCTCCTCGGGGCGTTCACGCATCACCGCACAGCCGTTTTCGGAAGGCAGGCGGGATGAAAGCACCGCCGCCAGAGGTTGACGCTGTGCCGTGGCCGTGCGCGCCGTGAGTCTGGGATCATCCAGAGCAAACGTGTTGCCACCCACGAGTACCGCGCCGCCTGCACGGCCCACGCCTTCACGCAGACGCTGAACCTGAGCATGGGAAGCATCGTTGGAAACTTTCTGACCGCGTCCAGAGCTGGTAGCGATGTACCCATCCAGTGTGGAGGCCATCTTCAGGATGACATACGGACGGTGAGTGGTCTGCCATACGATGAAATCTGCAATAAGATCGCGGCATTCGTCTTCGAGAACGCCCATCGTGACATCCACTCCATGAGAACGCAGGAACGCCGCACCGCCAGCTGCCGTCTGATTGAGATCGGGCATACCCACGATGATACGCTTTATCCCGGCCGCAAGTACGGCATGGGAACAGGGAGGCGTTTTACCGTGATGATTGCAAGGCTCAAGCGTGACATAAAGCGTACACTCGGCAGGATCGACACCCTTCGCTGCGGCATCGCGCAGGCAGTTGACCTCGGCATGGGCCTGACCGCAGACCTGATGCCAGCCTTCGGCAACGACCTGCCCATCTTTCACCAGCAATGCCCCTACTGTGGGGTTGGGAGCCGTACTCCAGCGACCGCGCTCCGCCAGCTCTATGGCACGGCGCATGAAGGCTTCGTGGACAGCACGTTCATCAGGACTCATGCGAGCCTCCCTTCCTGCCCATCTTCATCGGCAAGCTGTACGACTTCCACTCCGGCTTCGGCCAGCATGGCTTCGGAGAGCGGATCCGGATAGCCTTCCGCTATCCATATCTTCTTCACGCCGCAGTTGATGAGCATCTTGGCACAGATGAGGCAGGGCTGTGTGGTGCAGAAGATCTCGGCTCCGCGCAGGGATATGCCATGTACGGCGGCCTGGATGATGACGTTCTGCTCGGCATGGATACCGCGGCAGATCTCATGGCGTTGCCCGGAGGGTATGCCCATCTGCTGGCGCAGACATCCCACTTCGAGGCAGTGCGGAACCCCGGAAGGTGCGCCGTTGTAGCCAGTGGCAAGG
>JAFWYI010000262.1 GCA_017522745.1 Mailhella sp. | reverse complement strand
GCAGGAAGGCGGAGCAGAGAGTGAAGCCGAAGCTGTGGCTCAGAGTTCCGCTCTGGAACGCTACACCGTCGACTTGGTAGAGCGTGCGAAACAGGGACTCATCGACCCTCTGATAGGTCGTGAATCTGAGCTTGGCCGTCTGTTTGAAGTACTTTCCCGCCGTCGTAAGAACAATCCTCTGCTCGTTGGTGAACCCGGCACCGGCAAGACCGCTATTGCCGAAGGGCTTGCCTATCGCATCGCCCAGGGCGAAGTGCCTCGCGCTTTCCGTTCCACGCCTGTCTATTCTCTGGACCTTGGTTCTCTGCTCGCCGGTTCCAAATACCGCGGCGATTTTGAAGCACGCATCAAGGCCGTGGTGAAGGAACTCAAGGAAAAACCGGGCGCTATCCTTTTCATCGACGAGATCCATACCATCGTGGGCGCAGGTTCCACCAGCGGCGGCTCTATGGACGCTTCGAACCTGCTCAAACCTGTGCTTGCCGCAGGAGAACTGCGCTGCATCGGTTCCACGACGCATGAGGAGTACCGCGGGCATTTTGAAAAAGACCGCGCGCTGAGCCGTCGTTTCCAGCTCATCGACGTACGCGAGCCTTCTCCCGAAGACTGTCTTGCTATCCTTAAAGGTCTTCAGAGCCGTTACGAGAAATTCCATGGCGTGAAATATTCCAAGGCAGCTGTCCAGGCTGCCGTGGACCTTTCCTCGCGCTACATTCAGGATAGACTGCTGCCGGACAAGGCTATCGACGTTCTCGACGAGGCGGGCGCTTCGGTCGGGCTCAAGCCCGGTTTCCGCAGAGGCGCGGCGATTTCTGTGCAGGACGTGGAGCGTGTCGTGGCCCGCATGGCCGGTATACCCGCTCGCAGTGTGAGCCGAGGGGAAAAGGATCGGCTCCGTACGCTTGGAGACGATCTGCGCGCAAGGGTGTTCGGGCAGGATGCCGCAGTGGAAGGCATCGTTCGTGCCATCCTTCGTTCTCGTGCCGGACTCAGCCGTGAGAATCGCCCTACGGCCTCTTTCCTCTTCCATGGACCTACGGGCGTGGGCAAGACCGAACTTGCCAAGTCGCTGGCCGAATTGCTGGGCGTCTCCTTCGTGCGCTTCGACATGAGTGAATACATGGAGAAGCATGCGGTGGCCCGGCTCATCGGTACGCCTCCTGGTTACGTGGGCTTTGAGCAGGGCGGTCTGCTTACCGAAGCCATCCGCAAGACTCCACACTGTGTACTTCTGCTGGACGAAGTGGAAAAGGCTCATCCCGATATCTACAATGTCCTGCTTCAGGTGATGGATTACGCCACGCTGACGGACAATACGGGCCGCAAGGCGGACTTCCGCAATGTCGTCATCATCATGACTACCAATGCCGGGGCCCGCGAGATGGTGCAGGCCCCTGTGGGCTTCTGCTCGGCGAGTACGGCATCCGATCGCAGTGCCGGCGCTGTGGAGCAGACGTTCAGTCCCGAGTTCCGTAACCGTCTCGATGCTATGATCCCCTTCCGTTCGCTGACTCGCGACCTCATGGGGCTTATCGTGGACAAGACCATCGCCGCTTTGCGTCCGGGCCTTGCTGACCGCCGCGTCGCGCTGGAACTCAGCACTGAAGCCAGAGAGTGGTTGGCGGAACATGGTTTCGATCCCCGCATGGGGGCACGTCCGCTTCAGCGCGTCATCCGTTCCGAAGTGGAAGATAGACTGGCAGAACTTCTGCTTTTTGGCGGGCTGGAAAAAGGCGGGACCATCCTGGTCCATGCGGACGATCCGAAGGCTGAACACCTCACTCTGTCTGTTCGGAAGGGGTAGGGATGGCCGGGCCGCTTCCATGGATGCCGCCCGGTGGGCCGCTCTGGTTCCCTGCTGTGGAACGTGCGCCTGCTGATGGCCCACTCATGGTCGGCGGAGATCTGTCTCCTGAACGGCTCCTTCTGGCATACGCCCGGGGCATTTTCCCTTGGTATGGAGAGGATGCGCCTATCCTGTGGTGGTCTCCGGATCCGCGCTGTGTGCTTTTTCCTGAAAAGCTCCATGTGGGAGCAACGCTGCGCCGGGTACTCCGTTCCGGCCGCTTCCGATTTACTGAGGATGCCTGTTTTGCACAGATCATCCGGACCTGTGCGGAGATTCCGCGCCCCGGTCAGGATGGGACGTGGATAGTGCCGGAAATGCTTCGGGCCTATGTACGTTTGCATGAGCTTGGCCATGCTCATTCCATAGAGGTATGGGAGGATGGGCGGCTCGTTGGGGGATTGTACGGCGTACTGCAGGGCCGCGTCTTCTTCGGGGAGTCCATGTTCCATCTCCGCTCCGATGCGTCCAAGGCGGCAGTCGTCCATCTGATGGACTGGCTGAAAGGGCAGGGCGTCGAGCTGGTGGACTGCCAGCAGACCACGCCGCACATGCTGCTTCTTGGCGCGGAAGAACTGCCGCGGCGGGAGTTTCTTGCCCTTCTGCGGGAATATTGTCCCGTCCATCCCTGAAAGACTTTGCGTGTAAGGAGGTCCCATGTCGGGTATCGTGGAATATGAACAGACTCCTGCCGGTTTTACGGTGAGGACCGGACATCCTCTTCTCGGGGATATCCATGTCGATCTTCAGTCCGTGGGACCGGATTACCGCAAAGGAACGGCGCAAGCCTTTCTGGTGAGCGCGGCTCTGAACTGCCTGTGTGGTACGCTGAGTGTAGCTTTGCTGGCCCGAGGAGTGGAGTATCGCCGTATCCATGCTACAGGAAAAGCCGTGAAGGAAGAGAAGGGCGGTATATCCTATGTGACCGGGATCGACCTCGATATCAGTGTCGAGGTGGACGACGAGGATGCCGATGTTCTGGCGCACTGCCTGAAGATAGTAAAAGGGTGTATGATAACCCGGTCCATCATGGAAGGTGTGGATGTTAATGTAACTCTTCGGCCGGTCTGAACCGTTGAAATTTGAAGCTCCTGCTCTGAAAGCGGGGGCTTTTTTGTTTGAACAAGTTGAATTTGCAGAGATAAAATGACGCGTTTAAAAAAAACAGAAAAAGTTGCTATGTTCACGCGACAGGTATTGAAATGTTCGTTTAAGAAGTATATTATAATTCGCAAATGAAGATTTCATCCCGAAATCTTTAACGCAACTGAGGAGAAGTTGTATGAACAAGTTTTTTGCTTCCGCTGCTGCCGCTTTCATGATGCTTGGTCTCGCCGCTCAGGCTTATGCTCTGCCTGAACCCGACATGAGCCCCAAGTGGACCTATGAACTGAAGGACGTCATGAAGGTCGAAGGCCGTCAGGGCGTGTGCAGTGACGGTAAGTACATGTATGTTAGCTGCTCCAAGGCTCTCTACAAGTACGACATGAAGACCGGCAAGCTCGTCAAGAAGAACATGAAGCCTTTCGAAAAGGGTTTCTCCAAGCCTGTCAACCACTTCGGTGATATCGACGTTTATAACGGCGAAATCTACTGCTGCGTTGAAAACTTCATGGACGGCGTGGGCAAGGACATTCAGGTTTCCGTGTACGATGCCGACACCCTCGAATTCGTGCGTACCTTCCCCTTCAACGAAGCCTCCGGTCAGGTCGAAGCCTCCGGTATCACCGTGGATCCTGTGAAGGGTACCGTGTGGATGTGCTCCTGGGTGGGCGAAGAATCCGGTCGTCATCTGTATGAATACGACCTCGACGGCAAGTACCTCCGCAAGGTGCATATGCAGCCCGTTCCCCAGTGGATCCAGGGTATCTACTACTACGACGGCTCCATCCTCATGACTGCTGACGACGGTACCGCCGACGATAACGAACCCGACCACATGTACCGCATCGACATCTCCTCTGCCACCAACGCTCCTGTGATCCTCGAAAAGACCTTCACCGAAGCTCTGAAGCAGGGTGAAATCGAAGGTCTCTGCGTCGATCCCGCCACTGGTGACCTCCTCATCCACCAGAACCGCGGCGCTCGCATCGTCCTCGGCATGGGCAAGGGCATGTATCCTGGCTACGACAAGGAAATCCACGAAATCTATCGCTACAAGATGACCCCCGCCAAGTAATCATACTCGGCTGAGTTCATAAGAACGGCCCCCTTCGGCAACGGAGGGGGCTTTTTGCATCTTTGCGCAGTGGGATGATGAGTTTCGCCAGCATGGAGGTGGCGAGATTTTTTGCCGGAGAGACAGGATAGATATGAAGGCGGGGTGTTTTGTATCCCAGTAGTGTACAAGGAAAACATGGTGAGACTTTTTCTTGCCGTTGCTTGTGAAAGATGATAGCCTGCTGAACTATCTACTCTATATGGAAAAGGTGTGGTTTATGATGGACTGGCTTACAAGTGTTAACAATTTTGTCTGGGGCCCCTGCATGCTGGTACTGCTTTTCGGTACTGGCCTTTATCTTACCGTGGGTCTGCGTTTCTTTACTATCCGTAATTTTGGCCGTGGCCTGCGTCATGCATGGGCCGGGCGCTTCGTGAATTCGGATAAGGGTGAGATCTCGCCTTTCAACGCCCTCATGACCGCCCTCGCTGCCGACATCGGTACCGGCAATATCGTGGGTGTGGCTACCGCCATTTTCATCGGTGGCCCTGGCGCTCTTTTCTGGATGTGGATGACGGCTCTCGTCGGCATGGCTACCAAGTTCTGCGAAATCCTGCTCGCTGTTCACTTCCGTGAAAAGACTCCTGGCGGTAACTGGGTGGG
>JAFWYI010000261.1 GCA_017522745.1 Mailhella sp. | reverse complement strand
GACCTGATCGATCACTTCACCGTCCTTGAACATGATGAGAGTGGGGATAGCGCGGATGCCGAACATGCTGGGCACCTTGGAGCTTTCGTCCACGTTGCACTTGCAGATGAGGACTTTGCCCTGATAGTCGGCGGCGAGTTCTTCAACGATGGGGCCGATGCCGCGGCAGGGACCGCACCAGGGAGCCCAGAAGTCCACGAGAACAGGAATGGAAGACTTGATGACGACGCTTTCGAAATCAGCATCGGTAACGGCGATGGACATGGCGAATTCCTCCATAAGGGATTATCGTTATAAGGGCAGAGAGAGGCCCTTTCTTTCTACATCAGAAAAAAATGATGCAAAATTATTGTAGGTGCTGCCAATTCACCTGTCAAGGTGAAGAGCGTAAAGTGATGCATTCTCAGGTGCTGACCTGCCAGTCTTCCGGGATGGTCTGACCGCGGGGGATGGCAGAAAGCGAGAGGTCGTGTACACGTCCGGCCTGCGCCATGTGCCAGCCGGCTCGTGCTATCATCACGGCGTTGTCTCCGCACAGGGAAAGGCGGGGCACGAGGAGCGGGATGCGCTTTTCTTCGGCGAGCTTCGTGAATTCGCGGCGCACGACGCTGTTGGCGGCAACACCGCCGGCCACGATGAGGCTGTGCGGCTTGAAGGAGCGCATGGCACGGCGGGCCTTGATGCTGAGGGTCTCTGCCACGGCAAGGAGATACGAGGCAGCGGCATCGCACAGCAGCTGCGGGGCCAGTTCAAGGCGTTCGCGTGCAGGCGTTTCTCCGGCGGGGAAATGGGCTTCGGGGTGCTGGGAGAGCCAGAGAGCGCCAGCGGTCTTCAGGCCGCTGAAACTGAAGTCGAGATTGTCGTTCTGGGTGTAGGGGCGGGGGAAAAGGTGAGAGTCGGCCTTGCCGCGCTGACCGAGAGCGTCGAGCAACGCGCCGCCGGGATAGGGCAGACCGGCCATCTTGGCGAATTTGTCGCAGGCTTCGCCCGCGGCGTCGTCGATGGTTTTTCCCAGAACGGTCATCTGGGTGGGGCTGTCCATACGGTAAAGGTGGGTATGCCCGCCGGAGATGAGGACGCCCAGTGCGGGCCACTGGATATCGTTTTCCAGCCCGGCAGCCAGAAGATGCCCATGCAGATGATCCACGCCGATGAGAGGGATGCCGTGGGCAAGGGAAAGAGCTTTGGCGAAGGCTACGCCCACGAGGAGGCTGCCCATGAGACCGGGGCCGCGAGTGACGGCTATGCGGTCGATCTTGGACCACGGTTCCGGACCGAGGTCGGCCTGTGCGAGCAGGCTGTCGAGCAGGGGGCCGATGAGCCGGGCATGTTCGCGGGAAGCCAGTTCGGGCACGACGCCGCCGAACAGGGCATGGATATCGGCCTGACTGGAGATGACAGAGGCTTTCACGCCGGAGTCGTCCACAAGGGCCAGCGCGGTTTCATCACAGGAGCTTTCTATTCCCAGCACGAGCATGGAAGTACCAGAACCTTTCGGGCAGTGCCCTTAGTACAGAATGACGCCGCGCACCGGCTCAGGCCCGTACGCGGCTGGGGAAAGATGGCGGGGTCGTAGCCCCGCCGCAATGCGGGCATGCCCGCGGATATCAGATCTTGCCGTTCTGCTTGTAGACTTCGATCACCTGTTCCACATCGTCGGCAGAACCGATGATGAGGGGAGTACGCTCGTGGATGGCGCCAGGCACGATCTCAAGGATACGGCGCTTGCCGTCGATGGCCATGCCGCCAGCCTGTTCTGCGAGGAAGGCAAGGGGGTTGGCTTCGTACATGAGGCGCAGCTTGCCGCGGGGGTGTTTGGTGTCTTCAGGATAGAAGAACACGCCGCCCTTGAGCAGGGTACGGTGGAAGTCGGCCACGAGGGAACCCACGTAGCGGGTGGAACGAGGAGCATAGCCCTGAGGACGGGAGAAGGAGTGTACGGCCTTCTGCGTGGCTTCATCCCAGTAGTTGAAGTAGCCGTGGTTGGCGGAGTAGTACTTGCCCACGCGCGGGATCTGGATGTTGGGATGGGTGAGCAGGAATTCACCGATGGAGGAGTCGAGGGTGAAGCCGTTCACGCCGTGGCCGGTGGAGTACACCAGCATGGTGGAGGAACCGTACAGGAAGTAGCCGGCGGCAACCTGTTCCAGACCGGGGCGGAGCAGGGAGTCGGAAGTCAGCTCCCAGTAGTTCTCGTCATCGGAACGGCGGTAGATGGAGAAGATGGTGCCGATGCTCACGCCGACGTCGATATTGGAAGAACCGTCCAGCGGATCGAAGAAGATGACGTAATGGCCATGAGGTTCGTTTTCGGGCACGAAGAAAGGTTCAGCCATTTCTTCGGAACCCACGGCGCAAACAGCACCGGAACTCTGCATACGATAGACCAGCGTGTTGTTGGCGAAGATATCGAGCTTCTGTACCTGTTCGCCCTGCACGTTCATGGAGCCCGTAGCGCCGAGGATGTCGACCAGACCAGCCTGGTTGACGTTACGGGAGATGATCTTCGCAGAGAGTATGAGGTCGTGCATGAGCGAGGTGAACTGACCCGTGGCTTTGGGCGACCATCTGCGCTGTGATGCGATAAGATGTTCAATTGCGGTGACTTCAGACATATCCAGGCTCCTTAGTGCTGGCTCCGGTCGAACGCAGGCTTCTTCGCGGGGATCGGGGCTGCGGTTATTTGCTAAAAGTTATACCACAGACTGGGACAAATGTGCAATAAGGGACAATGGGCATATCCCGATTACCGGGCTTTCGTCGCAAAAATGAGAGGCTTGCCGCCAATGTAGCGGGCTACCCACAGCATAGATCCGTTTTCATTGGAGATTTCGCCGTGGCTGTGTTCCTTGAGGTGCGTGGTCCAGTCGATCTTGGCCAGAGGTGTTTCATCGTACATGGCATCGCCGCTCCAGATCAGCACATCAGGAGAACGGACGATGAGATCGCCGGGGGAGGAGACGAAAGGCAGCAGAGCGCGGAAGTCGAAGGATGCCACCAGAAGAGCCTGGAGCTGATCTTCCTGAAGGAAGGGGCGGGCGAGCACGATCTCGGGTCCGAGAGGCGTGTCCTGAACGAAGGAACGCAGGTCGCGGGGCAGGGCTTTGGGGATGAGTTCGAGCAGGGGCGTATAATCCAGTTGCTTGAGCGGGACGCTGGGGATGGATGCGCCGAGCGTACCGTCTGCGGCGACCATGGCGATACCGGAAAGCCAGGGGAAGCGGCGCAGGAGGTTCTGGGCGCCTTCGCCATCCGGCGGAGTGGCGAAAGCGTCGAGCGCTTTTTCCAGACGGGTCAGCTCTTCGTCGACAGCCATCATGCGCTGGACGAGACCGCGTTCAGAGTCTTCGAGGACCACAGGCTCCGAGATGTCTAGCGAGGTTGGGCGGTTCAGATAGGTGTGGTACAGTCTCTTGGACTCTTTGAGCGTGCTGTCCAGAGAGGTGCAGCCGGGAAGGATGAGGAGCGTGGTAAAAAGGCAGAGAAGGGAAATGCGTAGGCGCATGAGATCTCCAGCCGCGTGTCAGACGCGGGATCGGTTTTCCAGTCGGACAGCCAGCGTTTCCAGCAGGTCGAATATGCCGGAAGCGGAGGCTTGAGCGGGATTGTTTTCCGCACCTTCGATGAGACTGGCGAGTTTTGCGTTCAGTTCAGCTTTTTCTTCTGGGGAGGAGCAGTTTTCCAGAAGCTCGCGGTAGATCTCCGCTGCTTCGGAAGTGGCTCCCTGTTCTTCCAGTACTTTGGCCATGGAGCGGGTACAGAGAGAGCTTTTGCCTTCCAGCACTCCGCGGGGAACGGTGGCCATGACCGGGATGCGTTCGATGTCATCCTGGACAGGAAGAGAGGGAGAAGGTTCAGTTGCAGGGAGCGAGGCAGATGCCGCCGCGGCTTCCGCAAAGAGCAGAGCCTGCACAGGTGAGACTGCAGTGGGGGCCTCGTCTTCGTCTCCGTAAATATCATCGTCCTCGGGAACAGCGTCGAGGCTGTACCATTCGGTGGAGCTGTCCATGACGAAAGCGGAGGAAGGCACGTCGCTGGTGACGGCGGCGGGAGCCTCGGGTTCGGAGAGCGGGGCGGGCATCTCAGGTTCGGAGACTGATGCGGTCACTTCCGGCTCGGATCGGGGGGCGGCGGCCTCTTCAGTGGGCAACTCTGGCAGTGCAGGAACTTCGGGCATGGGCATCGGGGCGCGGGTGGGAGCATGGGGGCCAGCTTCCCCGGAAAGAGCAGCTATGCCGGCCTCGAAAACATCGGTGAGAGAGAGACCTGTCTTCTGCAGGCTGGAGCCGAAATAGAGCAGCATGGCCGCCTGATCGGCGCGCAGACCGGGCTTACGGCTCCAGAGTTTCCACAGGGCAGAACTCTGGGAGAGCTGTTCGATGATGCCGTCGGCCTCGAAACCTGCGGCGACATCCTGCCCGGCGTCATGGAGCATCTCGATGAGCAGGAGGCGGGCTTCGAGGAACTCAGGGTGGCGTGTCAGACCGGTCCGGAGAACGTCGATAGCTTCACTGGGGCGCCCGAGTTCCGCCAGCAGGCGCGCATAGGGAAGGAAGATGCGGGAGTCAGGGTCCAGCGAGAGGACTTCCTGATACCACAGGATCTTTTCGGGGCGCACGTTCCCGGCGAGGGGCGAATCCATAGCTATGCCATCATTCATGCTTTTCCGTCCCGTTTTCGTTCCATACGGAGCTGTCCTGCCTGTTCTTGTCGAAAAGGTAGAGTATCTCGTTCTTACGCACGTAGTTGAGGCGTTGACGGATCACCTTTTCCACATAGGCCGGATCGGTTTTCAGAAGGCGGATCTCCTTGCTCAGGGCTGCGCGCTGGGCATCGAGTTCCGAAAGCTCCTGCGAGAGTTCGGCTTTCCGTTCCTTGAGAGACTGCCACGTGTAAAGACTGCCCGAGCCCCACACGAGACGGCTGATCAGTGCCAGATTGACCAGCACGATGAGGCCGAGCGTGAGGACTTTCCACGCAAGGGATGGATTGAAGGAAGAAAAGCGCTTCATGGGCAGGTACGGAGGTCGGGATCAGAGAGAGCCCTTGATGTTGGCTCGCCAGTCGCGGTAGAAAAGGTAGAAATAGTTGCAGCCGGAGAAAATGGTAAGTACAAGCGCGATATACAGCACCACCGTGCCCAGCAGATGCATGGGGATGCCGAGGAAATCGTAGTGGATGAGCAGGGGGATCATGGCGATGATCTGGAAGGTGGTCTTCCATTTGCCATACCAGTCGGCGGCGATGACCACGCCCTTATCGGCGGCAACGGCGCGCAGACCCGTGACGGCCAGTTCACGGATGATGATGATATTCACTATCCACGCGGGGACCCAACCCAGTCCGACCATCTCGACGAGGATGGAGCAGATGAGCAGCTTGTCGGCCAGCGGGTCGAGGAATTTGCCGAAGTTAGTGACCTGTTTTTCCTTGCGGGCGATATAGCCGTCCACGAAGTCGCTGATAGCGGCAAGAGCGAACAGGACCATGGCGATCCAGCAGGTATAGACATTGGGGTTGTGGACAAGGATGAGGATAGGGATGATGGCACCGACACGCATAAGCGTGATCCTGTTGGCCCAGCCCATCTTGCTGAAAATCTGCCTCATATCCGAAAGAAACATGGCACGTCTCCTGCTGTGGAACATTATGTTCAGGGCTTATCATAAAGTATGCGGGGGCGGCAAGGACGAAGGCATGCGGCAAACTGGAAAAAAGCAGGCATTGCAAAGAATCTAGCTCTATCGGGAAGGGGATGACCTGACTGAAAGTTGTTTTTTCTCCTGACCCAGCCGTGGAAATTATGCCGTTCGGTTCTTGACTTGTTCATCCTCTCTGGGAGACAATAGCTTTCCCCGGCTTTCCGGGGCTATCCCCGCTCTTCAGCCAGCAAAGGAAAAAACCTTGTTCAAACGACAGTCTACATATCGTTCTTCAGGAAAGCGCTCTTCCGGCCTTTCCGTTGCGGTCCTTCTTCTCATCCTTGCCGCGGCAGGTGCAGGAGCCTACGTGCTCATGCGGGATCTGACCGGGCCTTCCATCGCCATCGCTCCTGAGGTCTCCCGCATCGGGCTGGCCCAGCCTGTGGATGTCACGGTGAGCGATAAGTCCGGCGTACAGTCCGTCATGGTCACGGTGAAGCGCGGCACGCAGTCCCTGGTGGTGAAGCAGGAGAAATTCACCTCTCTCGAACCCGTACGCAAGCTGACCTTCGACCTGAAGGATACCCGCCTGCCTGAAGGTGCCTTCGAGCTGGAGGTCCGCGCCTACGACGCTTCCTATGCCGGTTTCGGCAAGGGCAACTCCACCACGGTGAGCAAGGCTATGGTGCTGGATTCCAAGCCGCCCCGCATCGCGGTGAAGACCGTGCCTCCGGCCATCCATCGCGGTGGTGCCGCCATCATCATG
>JAFWYI010000260.1 GCA_017522745.1 Mailhella sp. | reverse complement strand
GCCGAGCAGGTGACCGATCTGAGACTTGACGCCGGTGATGGCGAGATCCTTGGCATGGTCGCCGAACACGGCATGCAGGGCCTTGGTCTCGGCGGAGTCGTTGGCGTGGGTGGAAGTGCCGTGGGCGCTCACGTAGTCGATGGACTCGGGAGCAACACCGGCATCAGCCAGAGCGGCCTTGATGCAGGCCACCATGCCCGCACCGGATTCCAGAGGAGCGACCATGTGGTTGGCGTCGTCGGAAGCACCGAAACCGAGGACTTCGGCATAGATCTTGGCACCGCGGGCCTGAGCGTGCTCAAGCGTTTCGAGCATGAGCAGACCGGCGCCTTCGCCCATGACGAAACCGGCCCGGGTCGCATCGAAGGGGCGGGAAGCCTTTTCGGGGGTGTCCTGATTATCGGTACACAGGGCCTTCATGGAGGTGAAACCGGAGATGCCCATACCGCAGATGGTAGCTTCGGAGCCGCCGGTGATGACAGCGTCGGCACGACCGAGAACGAGCTGGTCATAGGCGCAACCGATGGCGTGGAGCGCAGAAGCGCAGGCGCTGGTGGACACCACGTTGATGCCCTTGGCACCGGTTTCGATAGCCACGAGGCCGGGAGCCATGTTGGCGATGACCATGGGGATGTAGAAAGGCGACACGCGGCGAGGACCGGCGGTACGCAGCTTTTCATGGAAATCTTCAAGGGTCTTCAAGCCGCCGAGGCCCACGCCGAGGACCACGCCCACGCGATGGGCATTGTTCTCGTCGATGACGAGGCCGGAGCTCTTCACCAGATCGATGGCAGCGCACACGGCAAACTGGCTGAAGCGGTCCATCTTGCGGCATTCCTTGGCCGGGATGTATTCTTCAGGCTTGAAATCCTTCACTTCGCCCGCGATGTGAGTAGGATAATCGGTGGAGTCGAACAGCGTGATGGGACCGATGCCGGATTTACCGGCAAGCAGAGCTTCCCAGCTAGTTTCCACATCGTTGCCCAGCGGAGTGATGGCCGAAAGGCCGGTGATGACGATACGTTTGCGTTCCACTCGGGATATCTCCATAGGATTGGGATGTTCATTCCTCGCACCGGGGGCAAGCCCAAACCAGAGGCCCTCTCCTTCCTCCAGTCAGCCGAGGAGCTGTAAATTCGGGCACAGAAAAGCCAAGCTCTTCTTGCACCAAACGCCGGGGAACCAAAGGCCCCCCGGCATTATATTCGTCATTGCTGAGAAAAGCGAGCTTAGGCCTGCTTGCTTTCCACGTAGGCGATAGCGTCCTTCACCTTGAGGATCTTCTGAGCGTCTTCGTCAGCGATTTCAACGCCGAAGGCTTCTTCGAAAGCCATGATGAGTTCGGTGAGGTCGAGAGAGTCGGCGCCGAGGTCTTCGATGAAGGAGGCTTCGGGGGTCACTTCTTCTTCAGAGAGCTGGAGCTGTTCAACGATGATCTGCTTGATTTTGGCTTCGACGGACATGGTTCCCTCCAGAGGGTGTGTTTTTGGTTATCGTTCGGGGCCGGAAACTCTTCGAGTCCCGGTCAGTTCCTGAATCCCGGCTTTATGCTCCGCCACGACAGCTTGAACAGTAGCAAAGCAAGCCGCAAATTTAGCAGTACAGGCCGCCGTTGACGGCAATGACCTGACCAGTGATGTACGATGCCTTATCGGAAGCAAGGAAGGCAACGGTATCAGCGATATCCTGAGCAGAACCGAGGCGTCCCAGCGGGATAGCATCGGCGTAGGCCTTCTTCTGCTCTTCCGTGAGTGCGGCGGTCATGTCGGTCTCGATGAAACCGGGAGCCACGGCGTTCACGGTGATGGAACGCCCGCCCAGTTCCTTGGCGGCGGACTTGGTCATACCGATGAGACCGGCCTTGGCGGCGGCATAGTTGATCTGACCAGCATTGCCCATCTGGCCCACAACAGAAGAGATGTTGATGATACGGCCATGACGCTGACGAGCCATGATCTTGGCGGCTTCACGCAGGAACACGAAAGCGCCACGAAGGTTGGTGTCGAGGACCTTATCGAAGTCATCGTCCTTCATGCGAAGCACGAGACCATCACGGGTGATGCCGGCGTTGTTCACCAGCACAGCGAGGTCCACCTTGCCTTTGATCTCGTCAGCGAAGAAGGCAGACACCTGCTCGGCATCAGAGGAGTCCACGCGGAACGCACGAGCACTACCGCCGGCGGCGGCGATCTCTGCCACAACGGCATCAGCTGCCTCGGGGCGGCTCACATAGGTGAAATAAACCTGATAACCGGCAGACGCAAGCGTGAGGGCGATGGTTCGTCCTATGCCGCGGGAGCCGCCGGTAACGACAGCAGTGGGGGTCAGTTCGCTCATGACGTTCTCCTGATGGTGGAATGATAAGCGTATTCAGCAAAAATGACAACGATGAAACTACGCAAGCAGGGCCGAACCCCACGTCATTCCGCCACCAAAACCCGTGAGGAGCAGTTTTCTGCCCGGAGCGATGCGGCCGAGACGGCGCGCGTCGTTCATGGCCACAGGCAAGGTGGCGGCCGAAGTGTTCCCGTAGTGCTGGACGTTGGCAAACACTTTGTCCTCTCCAAGACCAAGGCGTTCGCCCACGGCCTTGATGATACGCAGATTGGCCTGATGGGGGATGAAAAGATCGATATCGGCAAAACTAAGGCCGTTGCGGGCGAGGAGCTGCTGGCTCTCTTCCGCCATATTCCGCACTGCATGCTTGAACACGACCTGCCCCTGCATGCTGATGAACCAGTCGGGGCCGACGGTGTCGCCTTCTTTGATATGTTCTGCGGTCCCGCCGCCGATGGTGATGAGATCACGCAGAGAGCCGTCCGACGAACATTTCACATCCTTCACCACCCAGAGCGGGCGCGCACAGGACGAACGAAGGACTACTGCTCCGGCAGCATCGCCGAAGAGTACG
>JAFWYI010000259.1 GCA_017522745.1 Mailhella sp. | reverse complement strand
TGCCTCGCCGCGTGGCATAGGCTGTCTTGATATAGTTGGCGACACGTTCCCGGACGGCCTCATAGTCGCGCAGGCCGTAGGTCAGAGCGAAAAGCTCAGACGAGGTGTACTGCCGGGGAGAATAGCTGATGCCGGAGTACATGGCCTCGCGCACTTCCTGATTGATCCATGCGATAGACCAGTAGGAAGAACCGGCAATGAACCAGCCGTACTGGTCGGAAATATCCTTGAAATCCTTCAGCTTTCCCTTGAGCTGGCCTTGCCTTGCATAGTCCTGAAGTTCGGAAAGGATGGTGGCGTTGATCTGATTGGCGGCTCGGTACAAGGCGGTCGGGTCGATGTCCGAAGCGGGAGCAGACGGATCGGCGAGTTTCTGTGCGACAGAAGACAGAGAAGATATTGCCGAGCCGACAGCGTTTACCTTGCCTCGGCAGAGCGCATCGCCTTCGTCCACGCAGTCCACGGAAATCAGGCCAGCATCACCGTTGAACTGGAAGCGATATGAGCCGCCGGAACGAAGCCAGTTGTCGCTGTACTTCCATTCGCCGCCCGGTTCCACGTCCAGGTCTCGCCGCTGGTTCAGGTAATACTGGAGCGTCAGTGATTCCAATGTGCCGTTGGCTATGGCGGCATACTGAGTGACGTTCTGGTCAGGAGCCTGCACGGTTATCTGACCGCCATGCTCCACAAAGTAGTCGGTTCCCAGCTCCCAGACGTAATTGCCGAGATTGATGGAGAAACCGATACAGCCCAGAAGTGCCACCTGAAAGATGCTCAATCCTTTAACAATGGGAGCCAGAGCCGCCATCGCTCCCACCATGCGAAGCGGCATCCAGAGCGCACTGAAGCGACTGCCGAGAGGGACGCCCTCATGAGCAGAACCGGCGACAGACACAGCCATGACCCAGATGAACAGCGCGGAAATCACGGCAAGAGCCACGAGATTGAACGCGTTGAACATCTGAAGCATCAGTTCGGCAGTCTGAGAACCGCCGATACTGCTGCCCCACGAGTCCCAGCCAAGGCCCAGCAAGGCATCGAGAAACTGCCTGCTGGCATCGGTCGGAAGAAGGACATGGGAAGAAGCGGGAATTTCAGCGGGCATACGTTCTCCTACTGCTGCGAACCGACCATTCTCATGTAAAGGTCGTCCATTTCCTTGCCTGCCGTAGCTTCAAGTCTGGTCAGATAGTCCAGAGAAAGAAGGACGGTCAGGCGGTCTAGCAGTTCGTTGTTTTTTCGGGTGAGTTCAAGCTGAAAAGCCTGCATAAGAGCCAGTTCCCTGAGAAGTCCGGTATCCGTGGACGCCGCCACCTGACTGAACCAGTTGGGATTGGCTACACGCATCTGGGAAAGCAGCTTGTAAAGGCCAGATTCGGAAAGTTTTCCATCCACAAGTCCGGGAGGATTGCCGTTCCCGCCAGCCTCTTTCCATTGCTTCAAGGCCCATTCCGTTACTTCGTCAGGAAGAGTCGGAGCCATTCTGACCACATGGTCGCTGAGAGCTTCGGCGGCAGTATTCCTACGGCCTTCGTAGATAACGCGGGAGGCGGCATAGGTCTGACCGGCAGGCGTGTTCTTCTGAGCTTCCGTCACTACAGGCAAAGGTCGGGGATTGGTCAGCGTCTTGATGCTTTCATGAGCCAGCGAGGTCTGCTCTTCAGTCAGAGTTCCTTGCAGGGGAAACAGCGATTCCAGCATTTCCACACCGGAGGGGTGCTCCTTATCGAGCAGGCGGTTCATGTGCTTGATGGGCTTTGCCTTGGCATCATCGGCATGAGCGAGCTGTTTCTCCCTCATGTTCTGATGGAGTTCCTGCCCTGCCTTTGTGCCGAGCTGTAAGCCTGCGCCTACCGAGCTTGCGCCGCACAGACCGGCAGGCTGTGCGCCTTTGCCGTACATATCTTCGGTTCTCACCGCCTGACCTGCCACGGCCTGTCCTTTGAGGGCAGCCGTGTTGCTTTCCTTGAGGGCAACAATGGCCCTGACTATGGTGGCGGCTTCCGTTTTCATCGTGCCGACGATATTCTGTGCGGCCAGCAGGATTTCCGAACGGATGGCTTGTGCTTCGGCAGCGGTATAGGCATTGACGGCCTGAATGGTGCTGGACTTTGCCGAGGTAATCATGGCGTTGATAGTTCCGCATCCGCATCCTGCCGCCCATGCAGAACCAGGCCAGAGAGAAAGCAGACCTGCCGCGAGAAGGATACGTTTCATCGTGCCTCCTCAAGTTCTCTGGCTATCGTATAGACGGCGTTCACCATCTCTTCTTCTGAAGCCTGGAGGTCGGAGACCAGTCTGCGTCGACGTTCCACTTCCGCTTTGGCCGAACCGCCCGGAAAGCGTTCCGCCAGTCGTTTCAGAGCTTCGGTCGGGCCGAGCTTCTGGTACAGATAGTTGCGGATGGTCACGTCTTCCGTGGTCGTGGAAAAAGCCCAGAGCGACTGTGCGCCTATGGTCAGACTGAGAACGAGCTGGGACAGGCCGGAACCTGTTCGGAATAGAGCCACGAGATTTGAACCGGCCTTTCCCGGCTTGCCGAGGCGGGAAAGCGCATAGCGGCAGGCTCCGTTCAGACCAAATCGCTGAGACAGGTTCTCCACGCTTTTTTCCGAACCGGAGCCGAGTATCACGATGGTGGTGGCAAGTTCATCCGTAATGACGTTCGGAATGTCCTCAATGGACTGCGTATAGAGGCCGAGCGAAAGATTCCATTTGCGGGATTCTCTGGCCATCGTGGTCATGTCCGCGAGAAGCTGACCTGCAACGGAACTGTTACCGGTCACGCGATGCGCCTCGTCATAGCAAAGGCGTTTGGGGTCTTCTCGGATGGCTTCGATGCGTCTGGCATGAAAGCCCTGATACATGGGCGGGATAAGGGTCACATCACTGGGCATAAGGAAGAAACGGCTGCCGAGAAGATGACGGGCCAGCATATACATGATGGCAGACTGCCGGTCGGCAGCCGCACCGCCTCGCGGAGCTACTTCGTCAAGGTCAAGGCTGACGATCTGGGCATCTCCGATGTCGAACTTCGTGACTTCTCCCAGAATCGGGTACATTTCGATGGCATCCACAAGGGAACGCCAGACCTTATGAATGGTCTCTTCGTCATAGGTGTTCTGGATGCCCTGATTCTGGCGTATCTGCACCACGATGTCGGCCATCAGGGGGACGGCGAAACGCTGTGCCAGCAGAGCTTCATGGACGCGCCCCTTCTGAAAAAGGGCATCGACCACCTCCCACCATGTTGTGTCACAAGAAAGGCGTATCCTCTCATTCAGCAGGAGTTCATGAAGATCAGGCATGGCTCCGGGCTGATAGAAACGAGGATGCAGTTTCGGGGCGAGCTCTTCATAGGCAAGGTCAATGGCTCTTCCAAGCAGACCGGGAACGCCGTCCGCCGGAGCATGAGCGTCCAGAGGCGTTGCCAGCAGGCTGAGAAAGTTCACCAGAAAAGCCTTGTGCGAAGGCAGAGGCTTATGACAGCCCAGAGGAAGGTCGAAAGGATTGACCGCATAGTCCGGTGTCATGCGCAGGCGATGATAAGCCGCCAGATGCTTCTTTTCTTCCGGCAGATTTTCTTTGAGAAGAGTTATAAGCCCCGAACTTGAAGGGCCGACATCCACGATGGACAGCCACGGCAGACGGGTAAGGCCACTCTGCGTGACAAAGGCAAAGTTCATCGTGTTGAGGAAAACCGACTTGCCGCCGCCCATAGGGGCAACGCCAAGGTCAATCCATGCCGCCTGTTCCGAGGAGTTGGCGGCAAAAGGCATGATCTTTCCGTCCTGAGTTCGGAACAGCAGACTTCCTTCAGTCCAGGGGGAAGCCGAGCGCATGGGTATCATGCCCAGAGCGTCCTGAAGAGGAGCCACCGTCACAGGTGCAGGGCTGGCAGGCATCATAGCCGGAATCGTAGCCACGAAGCCCAGAAGAGGATCACCTATGGCTTCGGAAACATCACAGGTTCCCCAGCCCTGAACGGCCTTGGCAAGTTCAGACATTCTGCGTCGCAGGAGAGCGTGTGCCGAGTCCACAGTTAGACCATTCAAACAAGCCCAGGTACAGAGGCATATTCGAAACTTTATGCAGCAGATGCCGCTCAAATCGAGTTCTCTCAGCTTCTCAACAGCCTTATTGAAGCGGCGATTGTCGGAAGAACTGAACGAGAGAATGGAAGCAAGGACAGGCTTGATGCCCATGTTCAGGCCGCCGTGTTCAAACAGGAAAGAGATGCGGTACGGCACTTTTTCCTCGCGGCGGGAAAGCACGCGAAACAGTTCCTGAAAAGGCTTCGGAGTCTGCGGCATAAGCGTCATGATAAGAGGGCCGAACAGTCTGTCGCCGATACGAACAGCGGTACGGCTGACCATTTCTCCCTCGCAAGGCCAGATCTGAGTCTTGAAGTCCGGGTAGATGACATTGTGAAGCAGGTCGGATCCGCTTCTGTCTTCATCGGGAAGACGAAGCGGAAGAGGATCGCCGGGGATGAGTGCAGTCCAGTCACGGCTTGTCAGCTCCGGTACGATGCTCATTCTGATTTCACGAAGAGCGTCATGCGGAGAGAGAGGAAAGACCAGCAGATCGGCCTGCCGAAACGCATCAAGAACTCCGGCAGTGAAACCGCTGTGGGCATCGTGAAGTGCGTTCACGGCTCTGGAGACCTGCTGACAGCCTGCCAGAGTGGGAGCTTTTTTCATGGAATTCGACCGTTCCTTGAGAGCTTCCTTTTTCTGGGAATCGGGCAGGACAGCAAGTCGTGTCCAAAGAACGACCCAGCAGGATTCGCGGGAGCAGTAGCGGTTCAAAGCACTGCCCCAGTCGTCCAGAAGAGCCCCGATATGGAGGCCGAGATTCTGAGCTGTGAGCTGAGAAGGTCGAAGAAGTCCCGCTATCTGGGAGGCACTGGATTCGGGATCGTATTCAAAGACAAGCTGGATGGAATGGCCCGGCTTCGCCATCATGGACTGGAGTTTTTCCGTCAGTGTGGAAACGATGCCGGTGAACTCTTCTGTGCCGACGTGTTTCAGCGAGCCTTCCAGACGAAGGACGCTGATAAGGCTGCCGTCATCGGCGACAAGCACGTCGCCATCGACAGTTTCAAGGCGGCAGTAGCTGTGAACAGGGCCGTAGAGAAGTTCGGACACGGCTCTTGCACCGCGTTCCATTCCATTAATAATGTTATCGAGCATCAGAAGTTCCTCG
>JAFWYI010000258.1 GCA_017522745.1 Mailhella sp. | reverse complement strand
GCCACAGCGCGGGCTTCCTGTCCCCGTGGCCTTGCGGTGAGGAGGAAGGCCTCCCCTTCCCGGCGCACTTCGAAAGCCCAGTGCCTGCCGCCGAGGCTGTAGCCGCTTCCTTTCCTGTCGAGCAGGAAGAAGTTCGTGTCGAGGGCCACGATCTCCGCAGAGCGTATGGCCTTGGGGGCGTCGTAGGAATGCCGCCGCGTCACGCCGCCGTCCACGCAGTCGGTATCATGGGAGCGGTCTGGCAGGCTGCAGCCGCCGAGTGCGAAGAACGTACCCAGCGAGGCCGCCGCGGCCAGAAGGATGGACAGTATCTTCTTCACGATAGTTCCCTTGCAGGAGTATGGAAGCGTACCCTCCCTGAAAGAAAAGTACGCCCTGTTCTATGCCGAGGCGGGCGGGAGAGAGCAGCCCGTCTCCGGTCACGGATATGCTGATTCAGCGGACTGCCGCTCTTATTCAGTGCGGCGAACCCATTACAGGTTGATACGGCCCTTCGGGGGGATATGATGCTTCAGGGGCTGGCCGTCCTTGCGGGAGAGCCAGTTGCTGGAATGCTTTTTGAAGTTGTGGGCGAACTTGTCGAGACTGATGAGGACAAGGCCATCGCCCCTGAGCGCGAAGGACTGGCTGTCCACATTATAGGACATATACTTGCCCAGTTCGACCCGGATGGAATGCAGCTGTTTCATGACATCGTCGCTGGCGATGAAGCGGCCGTCCTTCCTTTCACCCTTCTTCACGTTCTCCGTGTAGGACTTGATCAGGTTTCTGATCTTGGTGATCACCTGCAGATAATTTTTGGCGTAGCCCTGATTCCAGTTCAGCAAGGCCCCGTAATACGTTATGCCTCGGTAGAGGGCGGGGCGGTAGTCCTTCACTTCCACATGCGTGCCGTAGAGGTTGGCGATATGGGGAACGAGGGAATTGATGATCTTGCTTTCCCGCCGGAGAGCCTCCTCCTCGGCGCTGTTGCCGAAGACGAGAGGCGGGCCGTTGTCCAGATCGATGAGCGATTGCTTGTAGGCGATGAGCTGGGGCACGCAGAGCGCGGTCTTGTCGGGATCCCACACGAAATCGTTTTCGAATTTGTCGTTGGCGGCGACGCAGGATTGCAGGGCCTTGAAGGCGTTCTGCATCTTCTCGGCCTGCTGCTGGGCATAGACACGGCCGTTCACAGGGGCTTTGTTGGCTTTGTCCTGGAACTGCTGGTTCTGGGCGAAGGCCGGAACGGCAAGGCAGAGCGTGAGGCATCCGGCGCCCATCCAGCGGAACATATCTTTCATGGCGAACATGGCGTTTCCTTTCCGTAGGGAGATTTCGAGGAAGTCGCCCTTGCTCTTCATGTTGGCGATGCTGGCGCGGCGCATGAGGTCCTGCACCTTGGGGTCGTCGGGGTAGAGGCGGGCCAGCTCGCGGATGCGGGTGAGGGCCTCGCGGCGGTTATGGTAGCGGCCTATGTCCGCACCCTGGGCGCGGGCCACCTCCTTCTCAAAATCCGTGAGGAAGATGTTCGCCTTGTTCACCTCGTTCGCAGGCGCAGGCCCGGCGTAGGCCTGTGCCGAGCAGAGCATGAGGCCGAGAAGCATGGCGACGGTGAGTTTCTTCATGGAGTCTCCTGATGCAGAGAAGCAGGACGGAATGGTGAAGAACCTTTGAAAACGGTTTTATAAAAGAACGATATGAAGGAAGAGGAAAAAAAACTAGTACCCTCGGGGTGATTTTTCCCAAAAAGGCGGAGCCGTCGGCTGGTTGCCATAGCGGCGGTGGGGGGCGCAAGCGGGGCTTCCCCCCCCCTCCCCTGTGCAGGAGCGTTCCCGGCCCGCCTTAGGCCGAGGTCATCGCCGGTCGGTCGCTGTGCGGACGATGCGTCCGCCTTCGGGGGCGGCGAGCGGGCTGTGGGCGCGTATGTAGCCGTCCAGCACGTCGGCCACGAGCGGTTCGGCGGATCCTATCGTGCGGCCTTCGGTCAGCATGGCGAAGCCGTCGCCGCCGCCGGACAGGTAGTCGGTGAGGGCCGTCACATAGCGGGCCTTGAGGTCCAGCGGCACGGCCTTGCCGTCCTTGCCGACGATCTCGGCCTTGACCACGCGGCTGCCTTCGGGACGGGAGGCGTCTATGGTGTAGCTCAGACCGGCGGGCTGGAGGATGTGCGGGCCCTTGGCGCCTTCGCCCTTCACGCCGTGTTCCAGCGCGGCCAGGATCTGTTCGCCGGTATACTCGCGCAGGACGAAGACGTTGCCGAAGGGATGGATGGTGAGGATGTCGCCGCGGGTGATGTCGCCCTTGGGCAGGGCGGCACGGATGCCGCCGCCGTTGGAGAAGGCGACGGCCGCACCGAAGGGGCGGGCCTGTTCGAGCATGGCGTCGGCGGTGAGCATGCCGCCGAGGCATTCCACTTCGCGGCAGAGGTCGAGGCCGTCGGGGATGTCGAGGGAATGCGAGCCGATGACGGTGCTGCGGAACTCTTCCAGCGTGGCGGCGTAGCGGTCGATGACGGCGGCCACGCCGGGGTCGACGGGAAGCTCGTTCCTCATCTCCACGGCGGAACCGTTCCACGCCGCGGGGATGCCGTCCTCATCGAAGGTGACGTTCAGCTCGCCCAGATACTGGGCGGCGCGCTTGGCCGTGACCACCAGCACGGGCTGGCCGCTCGGCGACTTCTCCACGATGGGGTACGGGCCTTCCGCGCCTTTCCCTTCGCCGAGGAAGCTGTGGGTGTGGCCGCCCACGATGACGTCCACGCCGTCCACGGTGCGGGCCAGTTCGCGATCGAGCGGCAGGCCGATGTGGGTGACGGCGATGATGTGCTTCACGCCCTGCGCTTCGAGTTCGGCCACTTCGCGCCTCAGGGCCTCGGCCATGCCGGTGAACTTCGTATGCTCGCAGGCGGCGGCCAGTGTGGAGCCCTGTTCGTTGGCTATGCCGATGATGCCCACCTTCTCGCCGCGCACTTCCTTGACGAGGTGCGGGAGATAGTCGGCCTCGAGCAGCGGGCAGCCCTTTTCCGGCGCGAGGTTGGCGGCAAGCGCGGGCACTTTGCTCCGTTCGAGGAACTTGGCCAGCGCAAGGCATCCGTCGTCGAATTCATGGTTGCCTATGGTCATGGCGTCCCACGGCATATGGTCGTTCATCTCGGCCAGCATGGGGGACTTGTTCACGCTGAAGAACAGCGTGCCTTGGAACTGGTCGCCCGCGTCCACGGCGATGACGTTGTCCTTCGCGGCCTTGGCGGCCTTCACGGCGGAGGCGATGCGCCCGAGCCCGCCCACACTCTTTTCCGTGCCGAAGGCGGCGTTGCCGCGCTTGTCTATGCCTGCCACATGGGAATGGGTGTCGTTGGTGTGCAGGACGGTGAGTTCCAGCCCCTTGCCGGCCTCGGGGGCTTTCGGAGGACAGCCCTTCCACGCGCAGCCCGACAGGGCGAGGCCGGAAGCGAGGAGGAGCGAAAGGGCGGAGAGTTTGGCAGGACGGAAGTGGGGCATGCGGCATCCTTTCCCGGCGCTTTTGCGTCGGGCGTGTTGGCGGTCATTCGTCGATGGTAGGGGAAATCGGTCCATGTGCCTATTGCTCTGAGTATGAAATACCGCTGGCGATGCGTCAGGCGCGTCTTGCCATGGTCGTGACGCCCTTGCCTGCATCGCTCTGCAGGGTCGGGAGGCGGCAGGGTACGTCGCCGGCGGCTATTTTTAGCTTTCTGGAAAAGTTGAGTGTTTACAGGATGTTGATTTTATGCTAATCAAAATTCATCCTTGGGATAATATACATAAGACGAAGATTGCTATAATAATTGGACGATATCAACCCCGCAACATGGTGGATCAAGATGCTCGTACGACTTTTTTCGCTCATCCTTGCAGTCCTTCTCGCGCTGCCGCTCGCCGGCTGCCGTGACGGGCTGCTGGATCCCGATGAGCCCGTACGGCTTTCCTTCTGGCATGTGTACGGTGCGCAGTCCGACTCCCCCATGAACAGGCTGGTGGAACGCTTCAACCTCACCGAAGGCAAGAAGCGTGGCATCATCGTCAACGTGACGTCCCTTTCCAACACGGTGGCCATACACTTCCCGCTGGTGGCCGCGGCCAAGGGCGGGTCTTAAGGTCCAAAAAGTTTTTAGTTGTTAGAGAGAGTCATCCTGAGTGTAACGAAGGATCTCAAGGTCAGCACAACAACCAACCTAATTAATAACTGCGAGATTCTTCACTGCGTTCAG
>JAFWYI010000257.1 GCA_017522745.1 Mailhella sp. | reverse complement strand
GTGTGGAACTGGCCATCCATCTCAACGGCCTCGGCCATGAATCCACCCTCGTGGAAATGACCGAACACCTTGCCTCCAAGACGGAACTCACCGAACGCACGTCTTACATGATCCACCTTGAAAAGACCGGCGTGAAGTCCCTCACTCTCACCACCTGCACCGAGATCACCGATAAGGGCGTCCGCGTGAAGAATGCCGACGGTGAACAGTTCATCGAAGCCGACACCGTCATCATCGCCGTGGGCACCAAGCCTCTCATCGCTGAACGCGAGAAGTTCAACGATACTGCCTTCGACGTTATCAGCGTCGGCGACTGCGTGAAGGCTTCCAGCATCGTCCACGCCGTCCACACCGGCTTCGACGCTGGCCTCACCCTGTAAACTCAAAGCAGCACAGCACTAAAAAAGGCGGGAATATCTTCCCGCCTTTTTTAGTATGCGAAACACCGCGCTGATATCTTTAAAGATGCCGTGGAAATTCTTCTATGAGGAAATCCCAGAAAAGCTGTTCTATTTCAGAAAGTTCCGGAGAATGGTAGGCATAGATGCCTGTTTCTGAACTGACCTCAGGCAGCGGTATCGGCCTATCGACCACGAGCCTCTGCTGCATACGCCAGTCGTTACAGAACAGCCGGTAAGACTGGATGAACACAGCTTCATTACGCATGACGAGGTCAAAGCAGTCTTCCTTATTGGCCAGACGATACGTCCGCGCGAAGTAACGCGCATATCCTTTGGATACCTGATCATGGATGTCTGAATGATACGCCAGAGCGAGCTGTTTGAGGTCTTCCGGGCAGAGCGCCTCCTTCTCGGCAAGAGGATGGGTTGTGCCGATATACAAACGCCGCTCATCGTTTGCCAGCAGTCTGTGTTCCCAATTCAAAAGAGCGAGCTGATCCAGCAGCCTGGAATAAAGAGAAAGGGTGGAAAGCGCGATACTCGCATTAGTGTTCTTGAGGCGCTCCAGAGCGTCATAGTGACGCATATTATGAACGAATACAGTCAATTTAGGATAACGCTTCTGAAAAGGCACCACAAGATGCCGGGCGAGATAGCTGCTCAAGACCGGCAGGCTGACAACATGCACCTCACCTTCGGGCTCATTTTCCACACGGCGGTCATACCAGCCATCGAGCATCGCTCTGATGCTTTCTGCATCACGGCAGATCTGTTCGCCATCCGAGGTGAGGGCTATCCCTTTGTTCGTGCGCTTGAACAGCACCTTACCCAGTTCGGCCTCCAGATTTTTGATGGATACCGAAAGCGCTGGCTGAGAAATATAGAGCTTTTCGGCGGCTCGGCTGAATGAGCGTTGTCTGGCTATCTCGATGACGTGGCTGAGCTGTTCCAAACGCATATGATGCTATCCTCAAAGATGTAGATCCGTCCGCCGCTGGTATAAAGATAAATTATGACCAGCCTATAATTACTGCAACTTTATAATTTGTTATCATAGCCCTTCTGGCAAGGCAACCTTCTCCGGCTATTCGCTCTGTCCTGTGAATACCCGAGCAGCCATAAAAAAAAGAAGCCGGCCCCAAAAGGTCAGCTTCTTTCTTCATGCATGTCTATTGCTTTATTCCCCGGTCTTCGCCGAGGCACGGCGCACCCGGACTTTTACCTCTTTTGCAGGAGAGGAGGCGTCCGCTTCCTTATCTTTGGCAACAGCGCGGTGCCGTTTAGGCTTCTCATCGAGCTTGGCAAACGCTTCCCGCTCAGCCTCGACGATATCGTCACGGCTGATAGAACCGATACCAGCCCCATGATTCCTATGCAGAGGTTCTTCATTCAGGAAGGGAAGAGGCACATCATTCCCCATCAGCACCACTTCAAGAAGATAGGACACCCATGCCGCATACTCTTCGGAAGACCAGCCAAGTACCTTGGTCAGGCGACGATGCATCCCCGGCGTTACTATTGCCCAGTGGAGTTCAGCAGCACGCTCAACGGAAAGACCAGGACGGAGCATCCCTACCTCCGCCATCTGCTGGACGGAACGGCGGGTCTTTTCAAAAAGCATGAGCCCCTGATCCTGTTCCTGTTCGGCAAACTCAGGAGAAAGCACGCTCATCCCGCGCATGATATCGAACACAGGCAGAGCATCCTCCTGAAGTGCCGCATAAAAACGCCCCACTTCGCGGATACGTGCCTTACCGTCCATAATATTAGGGATAGAGTCGCGCAGCTTGTCATACCGCTTGGCCTCTACGGTATGTTCAAGAATAGCCGCAAGCACACCCTTCTTCGAGCCACAGACAGCATAGACCGTCTGCGGAGCCACGCCCGCTTCCTGAGCGATGGCTTCCAGCGTCATATCGGCGTACCCCTTTTCTTTGACCAACTGCAGGGCAGCCTCTACGATACGCTTTTTCGTAACAGCGGCCTGTTCCTGACGGCGAGGAGAATTATATGAGCGTCTCTTTTGGGGGACCGTAGCTACCGTTTCGGCATCTTCCCGAAACTCCGCCGCTTTTCTTGCCATTTTTCGAATCCTTCATCAGATAAAAAACTAACAGGTAGATATTATCCTATTGAATACAGATTGGCAAGAATGAACTTGTGCGATTCCTTCACAAACTTCTTTCTCCATTCTGAATATAATGCGCCGCCTCAAAACTCTTGACAAAAACCGCCACTTTCAATAGAAATACTTCTATTGAATGATGCGAAAAGAGCGTTTTGTCGCGTACTTTATCCATCGTGCTGTTTTTATTTATGTTATGATTTTTACCGCGTTTCCGTGCAGAACGTGAGTTCCGGCAAAGCCGCCAACATATCAACCTTATGGAGTTCCACCATGGCTTACACTCTCTACAAGGCTCCCAACTGCATCCGCTGCCGTATCACCCATGAATTCATGGACGCCAAAGGCATCACCTACGGCACCTATGACCTTGAAGAAGACAAGGACATCGTGAACGGCTTCTACCGTGCCAACCGTAAGTTCCTGCATCGCAACGAAACCGGCGTGGAATTCCCCATGTTCCACGATGACAACGGCGACGTCGTGCTTCAGGGCAC
>JAFWYI010000256.1 GCA_017522745.1 Mailhella sp. | reverse complement strand
TCACGCTGCCCAACATAGCGGGTGCGAAGGCCATTTCCTATCCTCTGGAGGAGAAGACCGGTTTCCAGATCGACGCTCACGGCCTAGAAAAGCTCGTAACCCCGAACACCAAGGCCATCCTGCTGAACTCGCCTTCCAACCCCTGTGGCTCCGTTCTGGACGAGGCTTCCCTGCAGGTGGTCGCGGATATCGCGGAGCGTCATAACCTCCTCGTCATCTCCGACGAAGTGTACGCAGATATGGTATACGGCGGAAAGAAGTTCTGTAGCGCAGCCTCCCTGCCCCAGCTCCGCAAGCGCCTCATCGTGCTGCACGGCTTCTCCAAGTACTTCGCCATGACCGGCTGGCGCCTCGGCTACATGCTGTGTGACAGCTCTCTCATAGATCCCATAATGCGTCTGAACTTCTATAACCTTTCCTGCCCCAACTCCTTCATCCAGTATGGCGGTCTCGCCGCCCTGAAGGAAGACGACGCGCCCTCTCGGGCCATGGTCGCCGAGTATGAGGAACGCCGCAACTACATGGTGGAAGCGCTGAACCAGCTCCCTGGCTGTTCGTGCCTCATGCCTGACGGCGCATTCTATATCTTCGTGAACGTTTCCGGTACGGGGCTTTCCCCTGACGAATTCTGCCGCCTCATGATAGACGAGGGCGGCGTGTCCATGACGCCTGGCCACGTGTTCGGCGCCATGGGTTCCGACTTCATCCGCATCTCCTACGCCAACTCCATGGAAAACCTTAAGCTGGCTATCTCTCTGATGAAGGAAGTGCTGGAAAGGAAAGGCGTGAAATGAGCAGGTTCGATGACAAGCTGAAGTCCGGCGCAGGCGTGGTCGGCACGTTCTGCCATCTCGGAGGCTCTGCCGTGGCAGAATGTCTGTCCCTTTCCGGGCTCGATTATGTGATCGTGGATACGGAGCATGGCCCCTTCTCGGAAGAAAGCACGTGCGACATGGTCCGAGCTCTCGAACTGCATGGGACCGAGGCTTTCGTGCGTGTGCGCGATTCTTCTCGTGCGGCCGTGCTTCGGGCGCTGGATCTTGGCATACGCGGCCTCATCATCCCGGATGTGCAGAGTTTCGAGGAAGCCAAAGCACTGGTGGAATATGCAAAGTTCTACCCCACGGGAGCGAGAGGTTTCGCGTTCTCCCGCAGTGCGGGCTACGGCTTCGCTCCCGATATGGGGACCGTGTCCGAGTATTTCGAAAAGAGCAACAAGCGTACCATACTCATGCCGCAATGCGAAACGCGCGGCGCGCTGGAAGCTATCGAGGAGATAGCGGCACTGGACGGCATCGACGGTATCTTCGTGGGGCCGTATGATCTTTCCGTAGCCCTTGGCGCCCCTGCCCGCTTCGACACGCAGGAATTCAAGGAAGCTCTGGAGCGAGTACTCGAAGCCTGCCGGAAAAACAAAAAACTTGCGTTCATCTATGCCAATACTATGGCGGCCGCGCGAGATTATTTTGGGCAAGGCTATCAGGGGGCGGCTGTCGGCACTGATACGGGATTCCTTGTGAATGCCGTTCGAACCATGCTAAAAGGATAACATACGAAAGTCTGCGATCCATACGACTGACTCAATTGCGGCGAATCAGTAGTCTGCAACGAAGGAGGGATGACCGATGTCATCCCTCCTTCTTCATTAACATCAGGGGCTCTGCAACATGGGCGCCCACCCTGCAATTTTTGTTGCTCACTCGTATCTGAAGGTTCCCCCTCGATGCTCGTATAAAATTTATATGCCTTTGCTCGATTTTCGGCATTTTTCTCCCACGAGAACGCCATAAAATACTCGAAACGCCCCACGAGGATCCTCTATCGCGCTCGATACCGCTCCCCCCGCCCCACTTTCTCCCACCGCACATCGACGAGATATCCACGTTTTTAATCGTTTGATTCACGCCTTTTATCGAACTTTTTTTTCACTAGGACCCTTGACACCTGTTTGAATTATGGGCAAAAGTGGAAAAAAGTGGCAAAAAGTGGATTAAAGGATGATTTTCAGAGGCAGATTCTCCCGCAGCATCGACCCCAAGGGTCGGCTCCTGCTGCCCGCTGAATTCCGTGACGCCATGCTCAGCACGGCACCCGCGGATCAGGCCGGGTCTTCCTCTGCACCCGCACCGGGGACCTTCGTCCTTACCACCTACGATGGATGCCTCGTGGCGTTCTCGTGGAGCGACTGGGTGGAGCTTGAAGCCAAGTTCATGCGCATCCCCAACCCCTCCCCGCAGGTCCGCGCCTTCCGCCGTCTCG
The DNA here is from genome assembly GCA_017522745.1 of Mailhella sp. Lineage (GTDB taxonomy): Bacteria > Desulfobacterota > Desulfovibrionia > Desulfovibrionales > Desulfovibrionaceae > Mailhella. The sequence goes on along the minus strand of JAFWYI010000256.1, from coordinate 531 downwards.
TCATCGGCGGAGCAGAAACGCATACCCCCGACGCTCACGGCCGCATCCTCCTCTCGCCCGACCACCGCGCCTACGCCGGTATCGAAAGAGAAGCCACTGTTCTCGGTCTCGTCGATCGCTTCGAGATCTGGAACCCCGCTTCCCTCAAGACCTCCATGGCTGCCGACAACCTTGTCGGCGTCACCGAGGAGCTTGCGGCCAGCGGCATAGATTTCTCCCTCTAGCCCCGCAGTACCATGGAAAAAGTTCAAGCCAGTTCCGTTACGGCGCAGAATGCCAAGCACGTTTCCGTCCTTCTCGAAGAAGTTCTGGAAGCTCTCGCGCCGCGTCCTGAAGGCCGTTACCTCGACGGTACGCTCGGGCTTGCCGGCCATTCCGCCGCTCTCATGGAACGCGCCGGAGGCAAGGCCTATCTCTGCGGGCTCGATCGCGATCCTCAGGCTCTGGAACGCGCCGCAGAACGCCTCGCCCCCTACGGCGAACGCTGCCGCCTTTTTTCCTCGGAATACGCCTCGTTCGAAGGTGCGCTCG
>JAFWYI010000255.1 GCA_017522745.1 Mailhella sp. | reverse complement strand
GGGTTTGAACCAGGATGCCTCGAGGCCGAAGGAAGGAGCCATCGCGCCAACGATGACACCGGCCACCATGCCTATACCCATCTGAACAGGAAGGCTCATTTTTTTAGACATAAACAACTCGCAGTCAAAAGGTTCATAAAATCAAACATCTGAAACATGGAAGATGAGGGACCCGCCATTGCCGGTGGCGGCATCTACCGTTCAAAATGTCTAGCCGAAACATCTGCCCCTAAGGGCTGAAAAACGAAGTCCGTACCGAAACGCTCGATACGGACATGGAGCTGGAATTATTTCACTACGGTCACTTCGATCTCTACGCGGGCGTTCAGCGGGAGCTGATGCACGGCCACGCAGGATCGGGCAGGCTTATGTTCACCGAAGAATTCTGCGTACACAGCGTTGAAGGCTGCGAAGTCGGCCATATCTACCAGGAAGCACGTGGTCTTCACCACGTTGGCGGGAGTAGCACCCACTTCTTCAAGCAGAGCGGCGATGTTTTTGAGGGCCTGCTTGGCCTGACACGCCACACAACCTTCAACGAGTTTGCCCACTGCAGGGTCGATGCCAAGCTGACCAGAGAAAAAGACGATGTCGCCCGCCTGAATTCCCTGTACATAAGGGCCGATGGCGGCAGGAGCCTTGGAAGTGGCAATAACTTTGGTTTCCATAGATACCTCGTGGGTTAAAGGAAAGAGTGCCAACGTGTCGAATGTCGACAATTTAATCTTTTGATGCACTCCTGTCAATACAATGTTGCCCCTTGAATGTTGGCGCATCCAAGGGGCAACACCCCGGAATATTTCCGGTTTATACTTTTGACTGCGAGTTATTTCTCGTCCCTTTGAGAAAGCAGTCCTTGTGATGATACCTTATCTTGGTCACATGGCAATATTTTTTTGAAGAACAGCAAAAGGGATTTTTTTCTCAACCTGTAAAGGGGGCAACTAAAAAGCGCCGTTCCGTAGAGGAGCGGCGCTTTTTGTCTGTATACATCAGCGGACATGTATATCGGGAAAGAGTACCCTTTGCTGATTTGCCTTTGAAGGGGAGGGCAGACTGGAGCTTCTTACCCTTTGAAGACGAAGAACGCGCCTGCAATGATGAGAGCGAAGCCTATGGCATGATTCCAGGTGACGCTCTCGCCCAGATAGAGCGTGGAGAAGATGCCGAAGACTGTGAGGGAGATGACTTCCTGTATAGTCTTCAGCTCGGCAGCGGAGAAATAGCCGAAGCCTATGCGGTTGGCGGGAACCTGAAGGCAGTATTCGAAGAAGGCTATGCCCCAGCTCAGGACTATGGCTCCTATCCATGTAAGAGAATGGTGGCGCAGGTGGCCGTACCACGCATACGTCATGAAGATATTGGAGCCGATGAGCAGAACGACCGTGATGAGCGGTACGGGAAGATTGAGCGTCATGCTGGCCTCGCGGGAATCCGCAGGATAAGCAGGAAAAAGAAGGGGGAGCAAGCTCCCCCGGAATATGAACGACATGCCCGAAGGTTTCCGGGCTTTTCTTACAGATCAAATTCCTTGTGCAGGACGTTGACGGCCAGTTCGAGGTCGGCTTCATCCACAAGGCAGGAGATCTTCACTTCAGAGGTGCTGATCATGATGAGGTTGATGCCAGCCTTGTAGAGGGCATCGAACACACGACCGGAAACGCCGCTGTGGTTACGCATGCCCACGCCCACCACGGAGACCTTGGCGATGCTGGCAGAGCTTTCGATCTTGCTGGCATCGTTACCGGCCTTGGTGAGTACGTCGATGGCGCGCTTGAGGTCCTTGCGGGACACGGTGAAGGCCATATCGGTAACACCGTTGCGGCTGGCGGTCTGGATGATCATATCCACCACGATGCCGGCTTCGCCAAGGGGATTGAAGATACTGGCGGCGGTACCGGGACGATCCTGCACGTCGCAGAGGGTGATTCTGGCCTGGTCCTTATCAGTTGCGATGCCCGAAACGAGCACGGATTCCATCATATCGTCCTCCTTGGTGACCAGCGTGCCGGGATCATTGGAGAAAGTAGAGCGCACGCGGACGGGAACATTATATTTTTCGGCAATTTCCACAGAACGGATCTGGAGTACCTTGGCACCCATGGATGCCATTTCGAGCATCTCATCGTAGCAGATGCGGTCCAGCTTGTGGGCAGCCTTGCACATACGAGGATCGGTGGTATAGACACCGTCCACGTCGGTATAGATATCGCAGCGGGTATCGTCGCCAAGAGCGGCGGCGATGGCAACGGCAGAGGTATCGGAACCGCCGCGGCCGAGCGTGGTGAGGCGCATGTCGGGCGTGCGGCCCTGGAAACCGGCCATCACCAGAACATCATAGGTTTCGAGGAGTTCGCGCAGTCTGGTGGCGTCGATAGAATCGATGCGGGCGCTGCCGAAAGCGTCGTCGGTGATGATGGGGATCTGGAAGCCGAGGATGGAGCGGGCTTTTACGCCGGCATCCTGGAGGAGCATGGAGAACAGCGCCACAGATTCCTGTTCACCAGTGGTGAGCAGAACATCGAGTTCCGCGAGATCGGGCTCATCGGACCACTGATACGCTCTTTCCAGCAGGCTGTTGGTCTGACCTGCACGAGCAGAGAGGACGACGACGAGCTTGTATCCTTCCTCACGGGCAGCAAGCACCTTGGAGCGCACTTTTTTCATGCACTCAAGGTCGGCTACGGAAGAACCGCCGAATTTCTGAACGAGAATACGCATATGCTTATCCCTTCTGGAGAGATATGGAATCAAGCCTTTACAGGCATAAAACGCTGTGAGAGCCGGGGAAGCAGGGAACCGAGAAGAGACTCGGCCGCCGGGCCATGGGCTTCAAGCGTTGCTAAGCGGAAACTTTTGCATGATTTATCAGCATTGTCCAGAGATTTTAGAGGCGTCACATGCTCGGATTTTTGCCCATTGTTTTCAAACAGTTCTTCGATGTTTCCCTGCTGATGGACAAGGCGCACTTCAAGTCGTTCTCCGGCATAGCGTTCACGGGCCAGATATTCAGGCCATTCCAAGACCAGAAGAGCATTCCCTTCTTCCATGAGTTCTTCCATATCTTCCGGCAGGAAGGCGCCTTCGGAGAGGCGATACAGGTCGGCATGGAGAACTTCCGGGCGGGTAGGATAGATATTGCACAGGGTGAAGCTGGGGCTGGCCACTTCGGCATCCTCGCCGCCGGGCAGAGCGGAAACGAATCCGCGGGTAAGCGTGGTCTTCCCGCCGCCAAGATCAGCAAAAAGATAAAGATCACGCACGGATGAATCGTTCATGGCTTGGGCCAGCATCTGGCCGAGGGCCATGGTGTCGTCCGCATCTTTCAGAATGAAGGGCATGGTTCCCCCTTGTAGGGTATGCCGAGATCTGCCAGCACGGCGGGCAGGGCATCGGCTATGTCATGCGGGCCGCAGCCTCGCATGGGGAAGGTTTCGGAAAGTCTGAGCCCCGCCAGAGCATGGAGCCATACGCCAAGCGTTGCGGCAAGGTCGGAGTTATGCCCCTGAGCGAGGAAAGTGCCGATGGCACCGGCCAGCACATCGCCGGAACCGGCGACGGCGAGCTGAGGGACATCCCAGGGAGAAATGACAGCCAGCGCTCCCGGAACGGCGATGAGCGTTCCCGGTCCCTTGAGTACCCATACTGCGGGGCAGAGCCTGCTCAGGGCGTCCAGAGCGGCGAAACGATCAGCCTGTACCTCGGCTGTACGTATGCCGAGCAGGGTGGCAGCTTCTCCGGGATGAGGGGTAAGCACATCACAGGGGCGTAATTTTTCCAGCAGGTGAGGGCGATGGGACAGCGCGAAAAGCGCGTCTGCATCCAGCACCATGGGCGGTCGCTGCGGCAGGTCGAGCAGAGCTTCGGTAAAGTCGCCAGCGCCTTCGCTGCGGCCGAGACCGGGACCGAAGACGATGGCCTTCGCGGCAGTGATAGCCGGAGCTAGAGCCCGTATGGCGTCTGCGCTCCATTCGGGGGAGGCTGGACCAGCGAGGCGGGGGATGCTCTGCGTCGTGAGCGCGGGCATGGAACAGCGCACGGCCGAAAGTACGGTTTCCGGGCCTGCCACGGTAACGAGACCCGCCCCACTGCGTAGCGCGGCCAGCCCGGCAAGACAGGGGGCCCCCACATAGTCGGAGCATCCGCCGATGATGAGTACACGTCCGGCTTCGCCCTTGTGCGCAGGACCAAAGATGGCGGAGGGAGAGGGATCTGGACCAGCGGTCCGCCATGCGGCGGGAACTCCATGATCTACCGTATACGCGGAGGCTCTGTCGTCGATCTGCGAGGGGAGGAGCCATGTGCGGAACGAAGGGCGGATGCTTTCCTGAACGCGGCGTGGCATCCCGATGGGGCGTACGTCTACGCGGCCGGTGAAGGGAGCTGCTTCCGGGATGAGCAGGCCGGGTTTGACCGCCTGGAACGTCACCGTGACATCGGCACGGACGGCATCCGGGCAGGGGCTGCCAGTGCGGGCATCGAGTCCGGAAGGGATATCCACAGCAAGGACGAGAGCCGCTTCCAGCGCGTTGAGTTTTGCCACGAGCCGGGCTTCCCGCTCGCGAAGTTCGCCACGGAAGCCTGTGCCGAGCAGTCCGTCCACGACGATGGCGGGACGGCTGGGGATGCGCGGATCGTTCGCCTCCCATGCGTCGGCAGAAAAAACAGGTACGCCCAGCGCGATGGCGACCTTGAGCCAGTGGGCGGCGGCTCCGCGATAGTTCTCAGGTTCGCGGGTACAGATGAGCGTGGGCAGGGCTCCGGCGTCCAGAAGATGACGGGCCATGCAGAAGGCGTCGCCGCCGTTGTTCCCGCTGCCAGCGAGGAGCAGGACGCTGACGCCGCTCAGAGAGCCGTACCGGTTGCTCCAGTGCTGGCGGAGTGAGTCCGTGGCACAGCGGGCGGCGCTTTCCATGAGCGTTTCTTCCGGCAGACCGAGGCGTATGGCTTCGGCATCCCAGCGGGCCATCTCTTCAGGGGTAGGCACAGGGACGAACATGGGTCAGTCCTCCAGGATGACCATGGCTCCGGCCATGTCACGTTCATGAGAGAGCGAAATATGTGCAGTGCGAATGCCCAGCGCTTCGGCGGCATCCTTTGCCTTGCCGTGGAAGTGCAGTTCAGGGCGACCGCCGGGAAGCGTGATTATTTCTACGTCATGGAAGCCGATATCGGCGGAAAAACCCGTGCCCAGCGCTTTGACTGC
>JAFWYI010000254.1 GCA_017522745.1 Mailhella sp. | reverse complement strand
TGGGCAGCGTGAAGTAGCAGAGATAGCCGGGGTCGGGAACAAGGATCTCGTCTCCGGGGTTCAGGTAGGCGTTCATCGCCAGAAAAACGCCCTGTTCAACTCCAGAAGTGATGATGACTTCGCCAGCATCATAGTCGCAGCCATACAACGTGTTGTAATGTTCCGCCACGGCGGAGCGAAGCTGGGGGATACCCGTCACGGGGCCATAGTGGACCTTGCCTTCGTCGAGAGCTTTCTTGCAGGCTTCCGCAATATGGGCAGGAGTATCGAAGTCCGGCTCTCCTATCTCAAGGTGGACGATGCGTTTTCCTGCAGCTTCCAGCTTGCTGGCATAGGCGATGACTTCACGAATCTTGGAAAGCGGAGCATTCTCCATACGATGAGCTTGAGGGATACAGGGAAGATACATGGATGTACTCCTTTCGTTTTTTTGTGGAACGGAGGGCGATCGGGCAACTTGGCGCAGTGCGGGGGCGTTGTGCCCCCATACTGCTTCGAGTCAGATGGTAAGGGCAGCCTTGTATGCTCCGTGGACGGCATCGAGGATCTTGGCAGGCTTCTCGCAATCACCGGCGGTGATGAACGGCACGCCTTCACGAGCCAGTTCCGCGCAAAGTTCCTGAGAGGATGCGTAGCCCACGGCCACGATGACCGCATCGAATGCCGGAAGTTCGAAGATATTGCCCCAGCGGTCCTTCACTGCCGCAACACCGTCTTCGCTGACAGATACGAGAGAATGGTTCAGCAGGACATTGGTACCGAGCTTTTCGATCTCAGCAAGCAGGTGGACACGGCTGTGTTTGCGGAGTTCGATGGCCAGAGCCTCGCGCAGTTCCACGATGGTGACATCCGCGCCAGCTTCGCCGAGGAAGGCCGCAGTTTCGCAGCCCACAAGGCCGCCGCCGAGAACGAGTAAGCGCTGCCCGACGCTTTCACCCCGAAGCACGGCTTCAGCATCCTTCACGCGGGGATTGCCCTTGAGGAAGCCGGGGCAAACCGGCTTGCTGCCGGTGGCTACGAAGATCACGTCGTGTCCGGCTGCTTTGAGCATGGCGGCATCCGCCTTCACGCCGGTCTTGATGGTAACGCCCAGTTCTGCAAGCTGGCGAGCCCACCATGCGGAGGCTTTGGCGATGAGAGATTTCTTGGGAGGCACGGAAGCAGGGAAGAGCTTGCCAGAGAGGCTGCCTTCTGCTTCGTACAGGGTGACCGTATGCCCGGCTATGGCTGCGGCGCGAGCGAATTCCATGCCTGCAGGGCCGCCGCCGACCACGCCCACGCTTTTCTTTTCCTTGGCGGAAGGCATGCCGTAGCGTTCCTGTCCCACATGAGGGTTGAGGGCACAGCTCATCAAGGGCTGGCCGCAACAGCCTTCGCGGCAGTAGATGCAGGGGCGCACGGCATCGTCGCGACCAGCGGCAAGTTTGTTGGGCAGGTCGGGATCGCAGATGAGGGCCCCCCCCATGCAGACCATGTCGGAACCGTCGGCCCCGAGGATACTGTCGGCGTCCTCACGAGTCCCGATACGGGCGGCTACAGCCAGCTTGGGGCCGGCTCCGACGCTCTTGCGGATTTCGCGCACGCGGTCGCCGTTGAACACCGCAGGCAGAGCGGCACCGGCTTCGATGAACCAGGTGTTCGTGCAGGTGGCAGAGCTGACATTGAAGAGGTCGACGCCAGCTTCGCAGATGGCCTTGGCGATGAGGCAGCCTTCTTCGAGTTCAAGGCCGCCGGGGAGCAGTTCTTCCACGCTGCAGCGGAACGAGACAGGGAAATCAGGGCCGACAGCCTTACGCACCGAACGTACCACTTCCAGAGCAAAGCGCATACGGCGTTCAAGGTCGCCGCCCCATGCGTCCGTACGGGTGTTGGTGAGCGGAGAAAGGAACTGGCCGATGAGGTAGCCGTGGGCGCCATGGATCTCGACGATGTCGAAGCCGGCCTCAACGGCACGGCGTGCGGCCTGCCCCCACGCTTCGATGAGTTCGAGGATTTCCTCTTCATCGAGTACGCGGGAGTTTTCCTCGGGGGTCATGCCGGGAACGAAGGACACCAGCGGCACAGGATGACCAGACACGGATGCCAGAGAATGGAGGCCGCCATGGTTGAGCTGCACGCCACACTTGCCGCCTTCCTTGTGGATGGCGTCGGTGAATTTACGGAATCCCTTGATGTAGCGGTCATCGAAGATGTTCAGGCCACAGTCGAAGCACATGCCAGTGGGATGGACGCAGGTAGCTTCAAGCATGTTCAGCCCCACCCCGCCTCTGGCTCGAGCTGCGTGGTAGTGGATGAGCTGATCGGTCATTTCACCCCCGCTTCCGGCAAAGCGGGAAAGCATGGGGGGGAATATGATGCGGTTGCGGAATTCGGTCTTATTGATCACGACAGGTGTGAGAAGCATGAGAACCTCGGAAAATCAGCAGTATCATGAAAAAGCTAAAAAGTATCTTTGAAAAAGGAGCCGCCGAAGGGGCGGCTCCTGCATGGGATCAATCCATATCCAGCCCAAGCACACGGGCCATGTTCTTATAAAGAACGTAGGGCAGCACTTCCTGTTTGAAGGGCATTTCAAGGAAGCGGTCCACAGCTTCCTTCAGAGGGATGTAGGGGTAGCCGCTACCGAACAGGAAACGTTCCTTCAGGAAACCGTTGGCGGCGGTGACATAGTCCTGCGTGCCAGGCATGTTATACATATACATGTCGGGCGCAAGATACATGTTGAGGTGGCACATGCAGCTGAACAACACCTGCGTGACCCACGGGAAAGATCCGTGCATGTTCACGACGGTGAGCTTGGGGAAGTCGCGGCAGACACGGTCGATGTGTTCGGGATTGCTGTAGGAGAGATCAGGGCCGTTGCCACCGCCGCCCATGAGGAACATGGGGATGCCGCGTTCCATGCAGTACTGGTAGATGGGGTACAGGCGCGCATCGTCTACATACATGGGGATCTCGCCGCATCCGGGTTCCATACCGGCAGCGCGAAGGTTCCCATTCACCACGGTGCGTTCGATCTCTGCGATGGCAACCATGGGGTTGCTACCGTCTACGCCGACAACTCCCACGAAGCGGTCGCCGTGTTCAGCGGCGATAGCCATGATGTCGTCGTTGGACACATGTCCCATGTCCGGGCTCTGGCGACCGGTCATGACACCGAGCGTAATACCGGCTTCATCCATTTCCTTATACAGAAGTTCCGCATCGCGTTCGTACACGGCGGGAGAACACTTCATGAGGAAATTATTGCTCCAACCCTGAGTTTTCATAGGATTACGGTACAGATTGCAGTTCAGGTAATC
>JAFWYI010000253.1 GCA_017522745.1 Mailhella sp. | reverse complement strand
CCTACGACGCCCTGCTCGTGCGCTGTACCCCGGTGAATCGTTAGTATCGTGTAAAAAAAGAGCCACGCGCTCTTATCCCCCTAAGGAGAATATACCATGAAGAACATGAACGACCTGCTCCGTCAGGCTCAGGTGATGCAGAACAAGATTGCCCGTCTCCAGCAGGAAATGGCTGAAAAGGACGTGGAAGCCTCCGCTGGTGGCGGCATGGTCAAGGTCGTGATGAACGGCCGTCAGGAAATGAAGTCCATCGTCATCGACAAGTCCGTCATGGAAAGCGGCGACGCTGAAATGCTGCAGGACCTCGTTATCACTGCCGTGAACGAAGCCGTCCGCATCGGCCGTGCCAACCTCGAACGCGAAATGGCCAACATCTCCGGCGGCATCCGCCTCCCCGGCATGTTCTAAGCCTGTAAAAAAAGCGGCGCCCACACTTGCTCCGCTTTCATCACACATAAACATAAGGCCGATGTCCTGAACGAAGTTCGGGGCATCGGCCTTATGAATTATGGGGGCGCGGGGGAGACTATCTCCCCCGCATCTCTCTTTTAGTCTTCCTTACGGCGGGGACGGTCGCCACGGTCACGGCGTTCACCGCGACGTTCGTTGCGGCGATCGCGGTCGCCGCCTTCGCGAGGTTCGCGACGGGCGGGACGGGCAGTGTCTTCAGGGTTCCATTCGATGCCCTGAGCTTCGAGGATGACGGCTTTGCGGGAAGCGCGGATGCGGTCACCATTGATCTCGATGACCTTGACCATCATATCTTCGCCAAGGTGAGCCACGTCTTCGGTCTTTTCCACGCGATTGGTGTCGAGCTGAGAGATGTGGACGAGGGCTTCGAGGTTGGGCAGGATCTCGACGATGGCGCCGATCTCAAGGATGCGCTTGACCTTACCGTTGTAGTTCTTGCCGAGTTCGGCGCGCTGGTCATAGTAGAGCACCATTTCCTTAGCAGCCTGCATGGCCTGCTGGGTAGGAGCGAAAATGGTGATGCGGCCGGAATCTTCGATATCAATGGCAGCGCCGGTAGCGGAGGTGATGGCCTTGATGTTCTTGCCGCCGGGACCGATGATCATACGGATGATCTCGGGGTTCACGAACACTTCTTCATGCTGAGGAGCGTAGGGAGAGAGTTCGGAACGCACTTCGGGCAGAGCTTCGGCCATGACGCCGAGGATGTGCAGACGGGCCACACGAGCCTGTTCCATGGCGCGGGCCATGACTTCAGTGGGCAGACCGTTGATCTTGATGTCCATCTGGATGGCGCTGATACCTTCGGCAGTACCGGCGATCTTGAAGTCCATATCGCCAAGGGCGTCCTCGTCACCGAGGATGTCGGTCAGAACGGTGTAGGTATCGCCGTCCTTGATGAGGCCCATGGCCACACCGGCCACAGGAGCGGAGATCGGCACACCGGCGTCCATGAGGGACAGGCAGCCACCGCACACGGCAGCCATGGAAGAGGAACCGTTGGATTCCAGCGTATCGGACACCACGCGGATGGTGTAGGGGAAGGATTCCATGGAAGGCAGAACAGCCTTGAGGGCGCGTTCAGCGAGGTGGCCGTGGCCGATCTCGCGGCGGGACACACGCACGGACTTCACTTCGCCCACGGTGAAGGGGGGGAAGTTGTAGTGCAGCATGAAGCGCTTGCTTTCATCGCCATTGAGGGTGTCGACCTTCTGTTCGTCGCCGGAAGAACCGAGCGTGGTCACAGCGAGGGTCTTGGTTTCGCCGCGGGCAAAAAGCACGGAGCCGTGGGCGCGGGGCAGAACGGAGGCTTCGATCTCGATGGGACGCACGGTCTTGGTGTCACGAGCGTCGATACGAGTGCCTTCGTTGATAACGCGCTGGCGCACGAGTTTCTTTTCGAGATGGTCAAGGATCTCGCCGATGCAGGCCTGAGCGGAGGCGTCTTCGCCATAGCGTTCATCGGAAGCCATGAGAGCCTTCACCTTGTCCTTCACAGCCTTGCGGGCGTCCTTGCGTTCCATCTTGTCGATGGTGCGGAGGGCGTCTTCCATACCGGCCTTGATGGCGAGTTCTTCCACGTAGGCGAAAAGTTCAGGATCGTCCTGCTTGGGGGTGAAGGGGGTCTTGGCCTTGCCCACGAGCTTCATGAGTTCTTCCTGAGCGTCGATGAGGGGCTGGATGGCCTTGTGGGCCCAGTTGAGGCCGTCGATGAGGTCCTGTTCCTTCACGAGCTTGGCTTCGCCTTCCACCATGACAACGGCGTCACGGGAAGCGGCGAGGGTGATGTCCATGTCGGAGCGGGCATGTTCTTCAGTGGTGGGGTTCAGCACGAACTGACCGTCCACGCGGCCGAGGCGGGCACCGGCGACAGGACCGGCGAAGGGGATGGAGGAAATGCAGGTGGCGGCAGAGGCGGCAGTGATGCAGAGAACGTCAGGATCGTTCACGCCGTCGGCAGAAATGACAGTGGCCAGCACCTGGACTTCGTTGCCGTAGCCCTTGGGAAAGAGAGGACGGATGGGACGGTCGATGAGACGAGCCACCAGCGTTTCGTGATCGCTGGGACGGCCGATCTCGCGGCGGAAGAAGTTGCCGGGAATACGACCGGCGGCATACATGCGTTCGGCATATTCAACGGTGAGAGGGAAGAAGTCCTTGGGAGTTTCGAGGACAGCTTCACAAACGGTGACGAGAGCCACAGTGCCGCCGCACTGCACCCAGATGGCACCATTGGCCTGACGGGCCAGACGGCCAGTCTCAAGGATGATTTCTTTGCCGCCGACAACGGCGGACACACGAGTGCTGTTGAGAAGACCCATGTTTTTCTCCAGTGGAAGGAGACTCCGTGGAAAACGATGCGTGTGTGAGGAGAATTGCGGGGCTCTGCCCCTCGCCCCGGCAGGGAGATAATCTCCCCCGGAAAAAAACTCACAAGTCACCGCTTTTCGCGGATGCTCCTTCCTCGCGTTGAGGTT
>JAFWYI010000020.1 GCA_017522745.1 Mailhella sp. | reverse complement strand
TCCGTCAGCCTTGAGAGCTTCGGCCATGGCCTGTTCGAACTCAGCAAGGTTCTTCACGCTGAAGCCCTTGCCGCTAAAGGCTTCGATGAGCTTCACGTAATCAGTCTTGCGGTCGAGGCTGGTGGACATGTAACGCTTTTCATAGAAGCTGGTCTGCCACTGGCGCACCATACCCAGCACACGGTTGTCGAGGATGATGGTGATGACAGGGATACCGAAGGAAACGGCGGTGCAGGCTTCATTGAGGTTCATGTGGAAAGAACCGTCGCCCGTAAAGTGGATGACAGGGCATTCAGGCTTGGCGACCTTGGCACCGATGGCGGCACCGTAGCCAAAACCCATGGTCCCGAGACCACCGCTGGTAAGGAAGTGGCGGGGCTTCACATGCTTGCAGTACTGCACGGCCCACATCTGATGCTGACCCACGTCGGTGACGTAGATGCTGTCTTCGCCGGCCATCTCGCAGGCCTTGCGGATGAGCTGATGAGGCTTGAGGACTTCGTCGCTGTCCTTGGGCTGGTAGTCTTCAGCCTTCCATTCAGCGATCTGGGTAAGCCATTCATCGCGGCAGGAAGCGTTGATCTTGGGCAGGAGTGCGCAGATGACATCCTTCACGTCGCCTTCGAGAGCCACGTCCACATGGACGTTCTTGTTGATCTCGGAAACGTCGAGGTCGATCTGGATGAGCTTGGCACGGCGACCGAATTCATCGGGCACGAGAGCCACGCGGTCGGAGAAGCGGGTACCCACGGCCAGCATGACATCGCAGTTATCGAGCGCGAAGTTGGAAGTACGGCAGCCATGCATGCCGACCATGCCAAGGTTGAGAGGGTCGTCGGCAGGGATGATGCCAGCGCCCATAAGGCTGTAGGCCGCAGGCATGCAGGCCTTCTTCATGAGAGCCGCCAGCTCAGTCGCGGCGCCGGAAGCGCTCACGCCGCCGCCGAAGTACACGGCAGGACGTTCAGCATTGTTGATGATCTCGGCAGCGTAGTCGATGGCACTCATGTCCAGAGAGGAGACGTACTCGTCGCGGGCAGGCGCGGCAGGCGTGAACTCGCAGAGAGCCGCCGTGACATCCTTGGGGATATCAATGAGAACGGGGCCCTTGCGGCCGGTCTGAGCGATGCGGAAGGCTTCACGCAGGACATCGGCAAGGTCGGCCACGTTGTAGACCACGAAGTTGTGCTTGGTGATGGGCATGGTGATGCCCGCGATGTACACTTCCTGGAAGCTGTCCTGCCCCATGAGAGAGGTGGGGACGTTCGCCGTGATAGCCACCATGGGGATGGAGTCCATGTATGCGGTGGCAATACCGGTGACGAGGTTGGTGGCACCAGGACCGCTGGTGGCCAGTACTACGCCGGTGCGGCCGGTAGCACGCGCGTAGCCATCGGCTGCATGGGCAGCGCCCTGTTCATGGGCAGTGATATAGTGTTTGATGCGATCCTGATATTTGTACAGCTCGTCGTACAGATTCAGCGCAGCACCGCCGGGGTAGCCGAACACCGTGTCGACGCCCTGCTCCACCAGCACTTCACAGAAAATTTGAGAACCGGTCAGTTTCATACGATACCCTCAACTAAGATGAAACCATGCTGATCCACACGGAGCGGATCGTTACCATGCAAGCCTGCGGAGGAAAAAGCCCCTGAGCCTGCACCACGGCAAAGCGCCCTGCACTGTCAAAACCAAGAAAATATAGACATCTTGCAGAACGCTCTCCACTTTCCCGGGGTTCGCCGGCGTCATACCGGCCCCGAGTCTGACTCAGAGGTGGCACTCCTGCTTTGTGACTAGGGCTTGAGCTTGTCACGAGCTAGAGTCGAGTTATGATAGTGGACTAGTTTTCTTCCAACTGTCAAGCTCCATCCTCGAAATAACGACACAGAAAACAAAGTCTTTTTTTCACATTACCCCCCTGAGGCTTCTTGCTAACGAACTTGCCAAGGCTGGACAATGATGTTAAGAACGAATATCAATAATAACAAAAGAGGTCATCATGCTGCCCATCATCACTCCTACTCAAGCTCAGGAAATGGTACAGTCGGGCGAAGCCAGACTCATAGATATTCGTGAAAGCACGGAGTACGCCGCAGAGTTCATCCCCGGCTCACGCCTCGTCCCCCTCTCCATCGCCAGAAACTATCCTCTTAAAGATAGTGACGCCCCAGAGAAACCTGTCATCTTCTTCTGTCACTCCGGGAACCGCACACAGAAAGCGGCCCCGCTACTGGAAGAACTGGCTGGAAGCAACGCCGCCTATCAGATCGAAGGTGGTATCACCGGCTGGAAGCAGGCCGGATTATCCGTTCAGCAAAACAGTGCCCCCCTGCCCCTGTTCCGGCAGATACAGATCGGCGCGGGCGCCCTCGTCCTCGCCGGTGTCATCGGAAGCGCCTTCTGGCATCCCATGTATCTGCTTTCCGCCTTTGTCGGAGCCGGGCTGATGTTTGCCGGTATCACAGGATTCTGCGGGCTCGGCATCCTGCTCTCCAAGATGCCCTGGAACAAGAACTGATCTTCAGCCAACCAAAAACGCCGCGCACATGGTGAACGCGGCGTTTTGCTATTTTTGAGCCCGGGGGCCGGTCTTACTTCTTGGTCTTCTTGCTCTCGTTGAACTTCACGACGGGCATGTCGGCAAACTTGGCCTTTTTCTTGTTCATGGCTTTGATCACCGTATCGGTGATATCCAGCTTCGAAGAATAGTCGAGCAGCTGAGACTTGGCCATGACCACACCGCCGTTCTTCCTGCGCCATTCCTTGATGCATTCCACCATCATAGCGCTTACGACATTGCGGGCAGCCTGTATCTCGATCTTCATCTGCCGTTCCAGTACCCGATGGCCGTTCACGAGGTCACGCTCACGCGCTTCAGCAGTCACGGCCTTATTCTGGGCCAGACGCTTTTCCAGATCGTTCAGCCCCTTCTGGAGGACCTTGCGAACCTCAGCCACATGCTCGTCGGCATCCTTGGCCGCATCGGATTCAGCATAGACTTTGTTGACATCGACCACAGAGATCTTCACAGCTTCAGCCGTGCCGCCTGTCAGAACGATGCTGGCACAGAAGACGACAGTGGCAATGAAGCCAGTCATGAATTTTACCGGGTTGAACATTTTTCCTCCTTACGGCCGAACCGTAGAAATCTCTAAAAAAAGCTAAGAGCCTGACCTTGACGGATGTCGTCTATCATATCCGCCTTTATTCTTCAATGTCGGCCCTGCAGTAAAACGC
>JAFWYI010000252.1 GCA_017522745.1 Mailhella sp. | reverse complement strand
TTGAACGCCAGGTTCAGGCGCTTGGGGTCATTGTCGTCCACATGGATGATGAGGTCGTGATACATGGATATCTCCGGGAAATAGTTCAGGAACATTACTTACGCAGGTCGGAATACCAGCCGGCGGCCTGCTTGAGCAGACGCATGGAGCGTTCCGCCATGGCAAACGGGTCGTTCATGTAGCCGTCGAGCAGGAGCGTGCTGTCGAACAGGCTGTTCACCATATCCTTGAGCAGGGCATCATCGGCGTTGGCGGAGCAGATGCCCATGAGGGCACGCACGAGGCTGTGGTCAGGATTCAGCTCAAGGATCTTCTGCGGGATACCGTCGCTCTTCTGCATGACGCGCATCAGCTTTTCCATGGAAGAGGATACGCCTTCCGGCGAAACGAGGCAGGCCGCCGCGTCGATAGGACGCTGGGTCACGCGGACATCCTTCACCTGATCGCCAAGGATGGTCTTCACCGCGGCGATGAGCGCATCGAGTTCAGGCTTCTGAGCTTCGCTCAGAGGTTCGGGCTTGGGTTCGGCATCTTCCACGTCAGGATAGGCGTCCAGCGCTCCGGCTTCCGCCATCTCCACAGACTTGAAGGGATGATCCTTGAACTGCATGATCGTTTCGAGGGCGAACTCGTCCACAGGGTCCGTGAGGTACAGTACTTCCACGCCCTTGCGGCGGAACTGACCAAGATGCGGATTCACCTTGGCGGCTTCCAGCGTGGAACCGGCAACATACCAGATCTCCTTCTGCTCAGGCTTCATGCGGGCGATGTAGTCTTCAAGGCTGGAGAGCTTGTCGCCCTGCGTGGAAGTGGCATAGCGCAGGAGGGACGCCACGCGGTCACGATACTGATAGCTGTCGAAGCTGAACTTCAGGTATTTACCGTGCAGTTTCCAGATGGCTTCATACTTCTCGGGGTCGCTCTTGGCGAGGCGTTCGAGGTGGGTGAGTATCTGCCGGGTGGCGGTCTGCGAGATCTTACGCAGGATGGTGTTTTCCTGAAGGGTCTCGCGGGAAATGTTCAGCGGCAGATCCTCGGTATCCACGACACCCTTCATGAAGGCGAACCAGTTGGGCAGAAGCTCCTTGTTGTGGCGGTCGATGAGGACGCGGCGCACGTAGAGATCAGGGCCCCATTCATCCTTGCGCTCGTCGAAAACGTCCACGGTGGTCCCGGGGATGTAGAGCAGGCAGTTGAACTGCACAGGGGCATCCACGGAGAAGTGGATGACATCCAGAGGCTCGGTCTGATCGTAGGTCAGGAACTTGTAGAAGTCGTTGTACTGCTCCTTGGAGATGGAGAACTTGGGCTCGCGCCACAGGGCCGCCGTGGTGTTCACGCGGCTGCCGTCCAGCTCGATGGCAAAGGGCAGGAAATTGGAGTGTTTGCGGATGATGCTTTCAAGGCGCCACTTCTCTTCATATTCGTGGGCATCGTCACGCAGGAAGATCTTCACGCTGGTACCGCGCCTGATGCCTTCAGCCTCAGCACCTTCCAGCGCACGCAGGGTGAAGGAACCCGTACCTTCGGAGGTCCACACATGGGCCACGGCATCACCGGTCGCGGGCACGGAGGTGACTTCCACCTTCTGGGCGACCATGAACACGGAGTAGAAGCCGATGCCGAAACGACCGATGATCTGGGCGGCGTCGCTGGGCTTGCTGTCATCACGCTCAACGATGGCTTCCTCGTCGTCTTCGGCTTTGGAATCGTCCACCAGTTCGGCTTCCTTCACGTCGCCCTTTTCTGCTTCCCTTTCACGCAGGAACTGCTCGGAGCCGGAACGCGCAATGGTGCCGAGGTTGTCGATCATCTTCTGTTCGCTCATGCCGATGCCGGTATCGCTGATGGTGATGACATGGGCGTCCTTATCCATGGCGATGCGGATCTCTAGGGGAAGCTCAGGGTCGCGCACGTCGCCGCCGGTAGCCTGAAGGAAGCGCACCTTCTCCAGGGCGTCGGAAGCGTTGGAAAGCAGTTCGCGCAGGAATATCTCGTGATTGGTATACAGAGAATGGGTAAGGATATTGAGCAGTTTGCACGTTTCCGCACGGAACTGATGCGTGGTTTCCGCCATAACAGAACTCCTTATACTACAGCAGGGGAAAGCCCGGCCTGCCTTTCGAAAATGTTGGATGGATCCGGACGACCGGAACTCCAACACACATAAGGCGGGCGGGCGTCAAGTCAAGAGCCGCGCATGCAAAAAGGCGGAGACTCCCGCCTCCGCCACAAGACATCTGCCCTTTTCAGGCATGCGTCATTCACCGGGCGAGTTCACCGTCGCGCCCAGAGAGTCGCTCAGCAGCCGGGAAGAAATGCCCGCTCCATTCCAGCCATAGGGAGCGATGCTGGCGGCATCAATAGTACCGCCCTTGGCAAAACGCGCCGAAAAAGAGGTGTTGGCACGCTGCAGGAAGCTCTGGAGTTTGTCCGGCTCGATGACAGGGCACAGTTCCGCCGCGCAGGGTTCACGATATTCCACCAGCAGTTTCGTGCCGTCATCCACATCCAGCCACTCGTACTGGCTCACCATGACGCTGGCCGTCCAGCCCATGTCGTCGGCATCGAAGGCCCCCATCCACGGATCGACCCCGATAGACCGGATGAATACCCGCTGGGTCACGGAGCCGGGCTTCTCACTGCCGCAGGAATACAGGATCCTGCTGGCTTCCGTACTGCTTCCCATGATGCCGGGATACCACTCGTTCTCTCCGGCATCAGCCAGCGCCACCACGAGCTGTGCGCCCTCTCTGGCACTCAGGCAGTACCAGACCGTACCAGCCACTTCACCGGAAAGGCTGCGACCTTCATGCAGAAGAACGGTCATCTTGCCCTGTGCCACAGTACGCAGTTCAGGTGACGCCTTGACGGCGACCGCCGGACGCGCCGAAGACTCAAAGGAAGCCAGCGGGCCGGAACCTCGCACAAGAGACCAGCCTGCACTAAGCGGTGCAGGCAATGCCAGGATAAGGAATGCCAGAACAGGGAGTACTCGTTTCATGCTGTCCTCTCACGGAAAAAGGGTAACGCCCCGGGACATCCAGCGAGCGGAAACCCAGTGTAACAGAGACGCACTGATAAGGAATCCTTCCCAGCCGTGAGAGAAACGCGTTCTCATGCGGAGCCGCAAAAACTAGGCCCCGCATCGCTTATGTGTCCGTGATCCTCTGAGAGGGATCCCCTAGGATGGATAAGGGACTTGCCATGCCGGCAGTTCTCCGACGAGCCTGCCTGCCTTGCCCTCCTCCTCTCCCCCCCCTGAAAAACGAAGGGGAAAAACCGCAGTCACGGCGCTTTAATAAAAACTTTTTTCAATAAGGCCCTAAAAGGAGCTTGACTTTAGATAGCGTGGCATTAAACTTTTTTCAGGTAAAGACTTCAATGCCTGACATCTCGAAATTCTGGAGGAAACCATGTCTGTTTTTTCTAATATCGTTTGTTGCATCAACCTCTCTGAAAACCCCGATGATGTCGCTCAGTATGTGAATGACATCGCCAAGCAGAACGACGCTAAGCTCATCGTCGTCCACGTGGCTCCTGATAGCGAAGATCTCGTGCGCCGCACCGCCAGCGTCCAGATCGGCGAACTCATCAAGGAAAGCCAGAAGCAGAATGAAGCTGAATTCGCCGAATACGTGAAGAAGCACTTCGACGGCGAACCCACCATCG
>JAFWYI010000251.1 GCA_017522745.1 Mailhella sp. | reverse complement strand
TGTAGATCCGTTCCTTGAGCATGGTCCACCTCCATCCCCTCAGAATAGCACCGCGGTGGCGGATTTCGCAAGGGGGTGAAGGCGTTGATCTTCCATAAAAAAGGGGAGCCCCGAAAGGCTCCCCGATGAGAGTGTGTTCTCAGTTTATCCCCACAGCGCACGCCCGATGAGCGTTCCGATGTAGGCGGTGATGTAGGCAAGACCGGTGTTGAAGATCATGCTGAAGAACAGCCAGCGCCAGCCGCCTGCTTCGTTCTTCAGCACCACGAGGGTGACGAAGCACGGCGAGTAGATGAGGACGAAGAGCATGAGGGCCAGCGCCACGGTCTTGCTCCAGCCCGGATCGGCGGCGAGGCGTTCGCCCAGCGACTCGGCTTCCTCGGGGTCCACTTCGCCTATGGAGTAGGCGGTGCCCATGGTGGAAAGCACGGCTTCCTTGGCGGCCACACCGGCCAGCAGGGCCACGTCGGTGCGCCAGTCGAAGCCCAGCGGGGCGAAGAAGGGTTCCACGAAGAGGCCGAAGCGGCCGCCGAAGGTGTTGCGGGTCTCGGCAGAGGCGAGCTCGTGTTCCACTTCTTCCTTCTGCGCGGTCAGTTCTTCGGAAGCCATGAGGGCTTCGTTGAGCTTGGCGAGCACGTCGGTCTTGGCGGTCACGCGGGTCTCGGCGTCAGCGATGTCCTTGGTGGATTCGAGCTGAGCCTTGAGGGCGTCGATGGTGTTTTCCAGCGTGAGGATCTTGTCGTCGAACGCGGCGATCTTGGTTTCATAGGGAGCGGCCTGTTCCGGCGAAAGGGCCGGGAAGGTGAGCGCCGCCCACAGGATGACGGAGATGGCGAGGATGACCGTGCCGGCCTTCTTGATGTACATCCAGCCGCGTTCCCAGGTGTGCAGGACCACACTGCGGAGCGTGGGCAGGCGGTAGGGCGGCAGTTCCATCACGAAAGGCGTGGACGCGCCCTTGAGGATGGTGGAACGCAGGATGCGTGCCGCGATGAGCGCGACCACCCAGCCGGAAAGCGTGATGGCGAACATGATGGCGGCCTGGTTCTCGGCAAAGAAGGCGGCCGTGAGCATGAGGAACACCGGGATCTTCGCGCCGCAGTTCATGAGCGGCAGGGTGAGCATGGTGGCCATCTTCTCTTTTTCGGAACGCATGGTGCGCGTGGCGATGACGCCGGGGATGGCGCAGCCGCCAGCGATGCCGCCCGCGATGATGAAGGGCATCACCGAGGAGCCGTGCAGACCGAACACGCGCATCACGCGGTCCAGCATGTAGGCCATGCGCGCCATGTAGCCGGAATCCTCAAGGAAGGAGACGAAGACGAACATGATCATGATGAGCGGCACAAAGCTCATCACGCCGCCCACGCCGCCGATGATGCCGTCCACCACGAGGGACTGCACAAGGCCGTCCGGCAGGGCCACGGCCATCATCTCACCGAGGAAGCCGAAGAAGTCTTCCACCCAGCCCTGCGGATAGGAACCCAGCTCGAAGGTGGCCCAGAACATGAAGTACAGCACGCCCAGCATGCACAGCGGGCCGAGCAGCGCGTGGGTGAGGACCTTGTCGATGGCGTCGGAAACGGCGAGGCGGCTGCGGGTATTGTCCTTGCGGATCACGCCGTCCTTGAGGACGCCGTTGATGAAGCCGTAGCGGTAGTCGGAGATGATCGCGTCGGGCGTGGTCTCGTGCGTAGCGGAAAGGTGGGCCGTGAGTTCGGCGCGCAGAGCGGCCATCTGGCGGGCGGCGTCGGAATCGGCGTCTTCCACCTGAGCGCGCACGGCGCTGTCGCCTTCCAGCAGTTTCACGGCGGTCCAGCGGGCGGGGTAGCGGCTGGTGAGGATGCCGCGTTCCTCGATGAGGGCGCTCATCTGCATGAGTACGGGGTCGAGGTCCGGACCGTAGCTGATGGTGAGGGGCTCGCAGGGCTTGAGACCTTCTTCCAGCGCCATCTCAAGAGTTTCGGGCAGACCTTCGCCGTTGCGGGCCACGGTGGCCACGGCGCGGGAACCGAAACGCTTGGTGAGGCGTTCGAGGTCGATGATCATGCCCACCTTGCGGGCTTCGTCCATCATGTTGCAGGCCAGCACCACGGGCAGACCGAGTTCGCGGATCTGGAGGGCGAGGAGCAGACTGCGTTCCAGCGTGGCGGAGTCGATGACGTCGATGACGGCGCGGGGGCGTTCGGCGGGGTCGGCAGGGGCAAGCACTTCGCGGGTCACGATCTCTTCCATGGAATAGGCCGTGAGGGAGTACGTGCCGGGCAGGTCCACCATCAGCACCTTGTGTTCGGGGTGCTGGGCCCAGCCTTCCTTCTTTTCAACGGTCACGCCGGGATAGTTGCCCACATGCTGGCGGGAACCGGTGAAGGCGTTGAACGCCGTGGTCTTGCCGCAGTTGGGGTTGCCGGCCAGCGCGATGCGGATGCCGTTTTTCTTTTCTTCTTCAGTGAACGCGGCGCAGTTAGGATCGCCAGTACCGCATTTGGGACAGCTCATTCGACCTCCACGGAAATATAGTCGGCCTCGCTGTTGCGAAGCGCGATGGTGGTACCTTCGATGCGAAGGGCAACAGGATCACGGAGCGGGGCCTTGCCGATGACTTCCACAAAGGTGCCGGGCGCAAGGCCCATGTCGCGGATGCGGCGGCCCAGTTCTCCCTGAGCATTGATTTTAAGGATAGTGGCCTTCTGCCCGGGGACAAGCTGGCGAAGATTCATCTGCATGGTTTTCTCCTTCAAACGGCGGGGCGAACGCCGCGATATTCACATGAGGAGGTGCTTGGCGCGGCGGGCGTGATACTTGCCGCGGCACGAGGCACCATGATGGGCGTGAGGGGATATGCGTTCCGCATCAGCACCAGTTAGAACACTAGTGAAATTGAAAACCAAAGTCAATAAGGAAAAATAAAAAAGAATGAGTGGGGGGGGGGGAAGGATGGAGGCGGGGAGTCAGGGTGATGGAGGAGGGCTGATGGAGGCGGAGAGGGGATTTGGGATGGCGTGGCGCGAAGGGAAGCGTGGTGGGGGTCGGGATGGCGTGGCGCGAAGGGAAGCGTGGGGAGGGAAGGGATGGGGTGGCGCGAAGGGGCGCCAGCTTGGCGGCGCGCTCGCGCGGCACTCACTGGCGGACCGGCTGCTCGCGTCCCCTCCGGTCGCGCTCGTTCTTTGCGACTCACGCGGCGTGCGGGGTATGGGCGTGGGGGGGGGCGAGCGTTGGTCGTGGCGGGAAGTAGCTCCGGGAGCGTTGGACTGGGGGACACCGGGGGTGTTGGACGGTGCGGGAAGTATCGCCGGGGGGCTTCGTGACTCACGGGGGATGCCCCTGGGCTTTCAGGCGGCGCTGTTCGTGCCTTCGGGGAGCCTTCAAGAGCGGGGGGGCTAACACCGTTAACTATTTAAGGATGTTAAGAAATCAGGCGCAGGCGTACTTGAGGATGATATCACCCTGAAGGCCTGATAGGCATTGATCTTCACTTTGGCGTCAACGTATCTTGAGGAAAGGCGGCGTGTGTGCTAAGTAGAAAAAACGAGGATTTTTGAAAAAAATAGAGAAAATCGAAGCATAGGCTGTGGATGAAAAAGGCCTAAAAAAATATGGAAAAAATTATTTTCCATAAAAAGATAATAGAATCATGCTGTTAGCAAATAATCTTCTTTTCAGGGCACTTGAATAATTTTTCAATCATGATAGCTAGTTGCCCGGATATCGACTTGTGGATGAAACGAAAACGGCATATTGCTGATTTTTGCCTAATTCCGATGGTATTTTACACTGTTCTCCTGTAGACAATCCACGTTATGAAAGAACTCTGGTCAAACATACTCTCCACGCTCGGCGAAATGCTCCCCGAGGGCAAGGTCAAGGTTTTTCTTGAACCCCTCAAGGGCAAAGTCGTGCGGCTCGCTCCTGAACGTGAAAGCGCTCAGGGCAGTCTTGTCGCGTCGCCGTCCTACGAGTGGGAAGTGCGCCTCACTGCCGCCAACGATTTCATGGCGTCGCAGGTGCGCGACCAGTTCTCTCAGGCCATTGCCGAAGCGGGCCGCATCGTGCTTGGTTCCCAGCCCAAGGTCAGCGTGAAGGCTTCCGCCTCGCGCGCCAAGGCCGAACTGCCCAAGCCTGTGAATGCGGAAGAACTGGCGAAGTCCATCCCCACGGCTCCGGGGGTCCTCGTTTCGCGCGGCAAGCAGCTCGATCTGCCTTTTGCCATGCCCCGCGTGCGCGCCTTCAATCCGGCCAGTGCCCTGCGCGGCTTCAGACATTCCTTCGACGATTTCGTGGTCGGTCCCTGCAACCAGCTTGCCTACGCCGCCGCCACCAACATCATCGAAGCCAGCGCCCCGGTGGACATGGTCTTCCTCAGCGCCGGTTCCGGTCTTGGCAAGACGCATCTCACGCAGGCCGTGGGCCGCGCCCTGTGCATCGAGGCCGACAAGCGTCAGGTCCGCATGGAGTACCTTACGGCGGAAGAATTCACCTCGCAGTTCATCAACGCCTCGCGTTTCGGCGGGCTGGATGAGTTCAAGGAACGGTTTCGCGACCTCGACATGCTCCTGCTGGAAGACGTGCATTTCCTCCGCGGCAAAGACCGCACGCAGGAAGAACTGCTTTCCACCATCAAGTCGCTGCAGGCTCGCGGCGGCCGCGTGGTGCTTACCAGCTCCTTCGCGCCCAACGATCTGAACGGACTCGACTCTCAGCTCGTGTCGCGTTTCTGCTCCGGCTTCGTCACGGCCATGCATCGCCCTGACCGCGACACCCGCCTGCACATCCTTGAGGAAAAGGCTCGCCGCCAGTGCATGATCCTGCCCAACCGTGTGGCCGACCTGCTGGCCGACCGCATCACCGGCGACGTTCGTCTGCTGGAAAGCTGCCTGCACAACCTCATGCTTCAGGCCAAGTTCAATGGCAACACCGTGAGCGAAGAGATGGCGCTGGAAGTCATCCGCTCCGTGGCGCGTACCAGCCCGAACCTCAGCCTTGAGGACGTGGTGAGCCTGATCTGCCGCAGCTTCGACCTCACGCCCGCACAGCTCGCCTCCAAGTCCCGCCGCCAGAACCTCGTGGTGGCCCGCAATACAGCGTTCTTCCTGCTCCGCAAGCATACCGACCTCACGCTGGAAGAGATCGGCGACCGCTTCAACCGCAAGCACTCCACAGTCATCAAGGGCATCACCGCCGTGGAACGCGAAATGAGCCGCCGCACTTCGCTCGGCAGCCAGATCGAACACGCGGTCTCGTCCATCGAGCGTTCGGCCATGCTGGCCTGATGATCGTCATACATCGAACGCGTATTCTACCGATATATTTCCCCTGGTTATACAGAAGGCGACCTGATGAAGGCCGCCTTTTTTCATATCTGCCAACCAAACATCCCTCCCTTTTGCTCCAATCAAAAGTCTTTGGAGGGGAGGGTGGAGGGGG
>JAFWYI010000250.1 GCA_017522745.1 Mailhella sp. | reverse complement strand
ACAGCGTGACGATCCCCGCCAGCAACATGAAGAAGGCGATCGCCAAGATCCTTCTGGACGAAGGGTACGTAAAGTCGGTTGAAAATATTGCTGATGGCCTGCAGGGCAGCATCAAGATCACCCTGAAGTATCAGGATAAGAAGCAGCCCGTCATCGTTGGCCTCAAGCGCATCTCCAAGCCCGGCCTGCGGGTGTACGCCACCTGCGAAGAGCTGCCCAAGGTTCTGGGCGGCCTGGGCATCGCCATCGTTTCCACTTCCAAGGGCCTTATGACTGATAAGGCTGCCCGGAAGGAAAACATGGGCGGCGAAGTGCTCTGTTACGTCTGGTAATCAACACGTCATTTGGAGGTAGATTATTATGTCTCGTATCGGAAGGCTCCCGATTGCCGTTCCCGCGGGCGTGACGGTTACCATCGATGCTAACAATCTGGTGACCGTGAAGGGCCCCAAGGGCACGCTTTCTCAGCAGGTTAACCCCGATATTACCGTGAAGCAGGAAGGCAACGAAATCCTCGTTTCCCGTCCTTCTGACAAGAAAGAACACCGGGCCATGCATGGCCTCTATCGCGCCCTGATCGCCAACATGGTCAAGGGTGTGACCGAAGGCTTCTCTGTGGCGCTGGAAATGGTGGGCACCGGCTATCGTGCCGCCGCCGAAGAAAACGGCAAGAAGCTCAACATCAACATCGGCTTCTCTCATCCCGTGATCATCGACGCCCCCGAAAACGTAACTTTCGAAACGCCCGCTCAGACCAAGATGGTCATCAAGGGCATCGACAAGCAGGTTGTTGGCAACCTTGCCGCTGATATTCGCGCCATCCGTAAGCCCGAACCCTACCTGGGCAAGGGTATCAAGTACGAAGGCGAATTTATCCGCCGCAAGGAAGGCAAGGCCGGTAAGAAATAAGAAAGGGAGTGAACGCATATGTTCAATAAGCGCGACCGTAATGAAGTGCGCGTGATCCGTCACGCCCGCGTCCGCAAAAAGATCAGCGGCACCCCCGAAATGCCGCGCCTGTGCGTGTATCGCAGCAATAAATCCATCTATGCGCAAGTGATCGACGATACCAAGGGCATCACCCTGGTTTCCGCTTCCACCCTGGATCCCCAGATTAAGGGTCAGCTGAACGAAGTGGATAAGACCGGCGCTGCTCAGCTGGTTGGCAAGCTCGTGGCCGAGCGTGCCCTGGCTGCCGGCATCAAGGACATCGTCTTTGACCGCGGCGGCTACCTCTACACCGGGCGCGTGGCCGCCCTGGCCGCTGCTGCTCGCGAAGCCGGCCTGAACTTCTAAGGAGGGAATGAACGCATGCCTATGAATGAACGCCGCGAACGTCGGGATCGTGAAGAGCCCGTCAGCGAATTCAAAGAACGCCTCGTCGCCCTCAACCGCGTTACCAAGGTTGTTAAGGGCGGTAAGAATTTCCGCTTTGCCGCGCTGGTCGTGGTAGGCGACGAAAATGGCCGGGTTGGCGCTGCCATCGGCAAGGCCAAGGAAGTTCCCGAAGCCATCCGTAAGGCTGTTGAAGCTGCCAAGAAGCATCTGGTGACCGTTCCCATGGAAGGCACCACCATTCCCCATGCCATCAACGGCGAATACGGCACTGCCAAAGTAGTGCTGCTGCCCGCCGAAGAAGGTGCCGGCGTTATCGCTGGCGGCGGTGCCCGTGCCGTGCTGGAACTGGCCGGCGTTAAGGACATCCGCACCAAGACCTTCGGCACCAACAACCGCATCAACACCGTGAAGGCCACCCTGGAAGGCCTCAAGGGCCTGCGCAACGCCGAAACCGTTGCCAAGATGCGCGGCAAGACCGTTGAAGAAATCATCGGCTAAGGAGGATATGGAAAGATGAAACTGAAGATCACCCTGACCAAATCCCCCATCGCCAGCCTTCAGGTGCATAAGGACACCGTAGCCGCCCTGGGCCTGCGCAAAGTGGGCATGACGGTTGTGAAGGAAGACAATCCCTGCGTCCGTGGCCAGATCTTCCGCGTGAAGCATATGGTCAAGGTTGAGGAAATCAACGAATAATAGAGGAGGGCTCACCCATGAAACTGCATGAGTTGCAACCGGCTATCGGTTCGACGACTGCCCCGAAGCGTCTCGGTCGAGGCGTAGGCTCCCAGTTGGGCAAAACCTCCGGTAAGGGCCACAAGGGCGCCAAGGCGCGCTCCGGCGGCGGCCCCCGCCCCGGCTTTGAAGGCGGCCAGATGCCTCTGACCCGCCGTCTGCCCAAGCGCGGCTTTACCAATATCTTTGCCAAGGAATATGCCATTGTGAATGTGTCCGCCCTCAACGTGTTTGAGGATGGCGCTGTGGTCACCAACGAAGCGCTGGTGGAAAAGGGCCTGGTTAAGAAGGTTCTGGACGGCGTGTAGGTTCTGGGCGGCGGCGAGCTCACCAAGAAGCTCACCGTTTCCGTGGACAAGGTTACCGAATCCGCGAAGGAAAAGATCGAGGCGATCGGCGGGAAAGTCGAGGTGAAGTAACGATGTTGGAGACTCTCCGCAATGTATGGCGAGTTCCCGAGCTCCGTAAAAAGGTGCTCTACACGTT
>JAFWYI010000249.1 GCA_017522745.1 Mailhella sp. | reverse complement strand
GTAGCGGCAAGGCCATGAACTTCGGTCGCTCCCGTGCCCGAATGCAGGATCAGAACCAGACCGGCAAAGTCACGTTCGCCGACGTGGCCGGTGTGGACGAAGCCAAGGAAGAACTTGCTGAAGTCGTCGAGTTCCTTTCCAATCCTCGCAAATTCACCCGTCTGGGTGGCCGCATCCCCAAGGGTGTCCTGCTCGTCGGCCCTCCCGGCACCGGTAAGACTCTTCTGGCACGTGCCGTTGCTGGTGAAGCCGGTGTGCCCTTCTTCTCCATCTCCGGCTCCGACTTCGTGGAAATGTTCGTTGGCGTGGGCGCCTCCCGTGTGCGCGACCTTTTCGCTCAGGGCAAGAAGAACGCTCCCTGCCTCATCTTCATCGACGAAATCGATGCTGTGGGCCGCCAGCGCGGCGCCGGCCTCGGCGGCGGTCATGACGAACGTGAACAGACCCTGAACCAGATGCTCGTGGAAATGGACGGCTTCGAATCCAACGAAGGCGTCATCCTCATCGCTGCTACCAACCGCCCTGACGTTCTCGACCCCGCCCTGCTCCGTCCCGGTCGTTTCGACCGTCAGGTCGTGGTCTCCACGCCTGATCTGCGCGGCCGCGAACGTATCCTCGAAGTCCATACCCGCCGCACCCCCCTCGCCAAGGACGTGAACATCCCTGTCCTTGCCAAGGGTACCCCCGGCTTCTCCGGTGCCGACCTCGAAAACCTTGTGAACGAAGCGGCTCTTCAGGCTGCCAAGCAGAACAAGGACCGCCTGAACATGTCGGACTTCGAATACGCCAAGGACAAGGTCCTCATGGGCAAGGAACGCCGCAGCCTCATCCTCAGCGATGAAGAGAAGAAGATCACGGCCTATCACGAAGCAGGTCATGCGCTCACCGCAAAGCTCCTTCCCGGCTCCGACCCTGTGCATAAGGTCTCCATCATCCCCCGCGGTCGCGCCCTTGGCGTGACCATGCAGCTCCCTGAAGAAGACCGTCACGGCTATTCTCGCAACTATCTCCGCAACAACCTCGTCATCCTGCTCGGCGGCCGCGTGGCGGAAGAGATCATCTTCACAGACATCACCACCGGTGCCGGCAACGACATCGAACGCGTGACCAAGACTGCGCGCAAGATGGTCTGCGAATGGGGCATGAGCGAAAAGATCGGCCCCCAGACCGTAGGCGACAGCCAGCAGGAAGTCTTCCTCGGTCGTGAATGGGGCCACACCGGCGGCAACGTGAGCGCCGACATGGCCCGCCTCGTGGACGACGAGATCAAAGCCCTTGTGGATGAAGCCCGCGAACGCTGCCGCACGATGCTCACCGAAAACATCGACGCGCTGCACGCCATCGCCAACGCCCTGCTCGAACGCGAGACCATCTCCGGCGAGGAGATCGATATCCTCATGCGCGGCGAGACTCTGCCTCCCTTCCAGAGCGGAAGCGCCTCCACTCCGGCACCTGCCCCTGCAGCCCCTGCTTCCGCCCCTGAGGAGACGTTCCACTTCGAAGCCGTGGAACCCGCGGCAGAGAACGCTCCGGCAGAAGACTCCCAGGACGTGCAGACCGCCCCTGCGGAAAAGGCTCCCGAGGACCGGGAAGAACAGAAAACCATGAACAGCAGTTTTTCCGGTCGCTGGGACAGCTTCTCCAATCCCTCTGCGTCTGCCAGCTCCGATCGGGAAAACCGGGAAGATAAATAATGGAACAGGTCTGGATGCTTCGCAACGGGGCATTCAGCCCTGTTTCCGCTGAAAAGCAGGGCGGTACGCCATCACGCTTCACCTTATGGGGCGTGGTGAACGTAACGCCCGACTCTTTTTTCGACGGAGGCTCGCATTTTCAGCAAAACGAGGCCCTTGCGCATGCTCTTCAGCTTACCGGAGAAGGGGCTCGTGTTCTCGATCTTGGCGGCGCGTCCTCCCGCCCCGGCGCTGAAGAAGTGCCCGCAGAGGAAGAGAAACGCCGCGTCCTTCCGCTGATGCGCGAACTGTCGCGCCTCCGGGCAGAAGCCGGACAGCATGCGCTTTCCTTGCAGAAAGAAGCCTCATCCGTCGGAACGACAGCGCCTCTCCTCCCCGCGGAAACGCTCCTTTCGGTGGATACATGGAGGGCCGATGTGGCCGCGGCCGCCCTGGAAAACGGGGCCGACATCCTCAACGACATCTCCGCCTGCGCGTGGGAACCCACCCTCCGCGACGTACTTTCCCAGTACAGGCCCGGCTACGTACTCATGCACTGCATGCCGGGAACTACGCCCGAAAACATGCAGAAAGCGCCTCGGTACGATGATATTGTGGATGACATCCTGCGTTTTTTTGAGGATACTATGGCGGTACTCGTCAAGGCCGGTCTGCCGGAGTCCCATATCATGCTGGATCCGGGGATAGGCTTTGGCAAAACCGTGGAACATAACTGCGCCCTGCTGGCGAATATGGACAGGATACAGGCCCTGGGCCGCCCTCTTCTGCTGGGCGTTTCCAACAAAAGCCTGTTCGGCCATCTTCTGGGGCTCGGCGTGACGGAACGTGGAGAAGCCACGCGCATCTGCACGGCCCTTCTAGCGGCACGCGGAGTATATCATCACCGCGTACATGATATCGTCCACGCCCGGCAGGCACTGATCCTGACCGAGCGCTTCACATCTTGGAAGGACTGAAATGTTTACCTTGGGGCAGTTGACTTTCGGCTGGCGTGACCTGCTGGACATCCTTGCAGTGGCAACACTCTGCTACTATGGGATCCGCTTCGTGCGCGGTACCCGTGCCATGGCGGCGCTGAACGGTCTGCTCATTCTGCTCGTCCTTTACGCTGCAGCCCAGTTCCTCGGCCTTTTCACTCTGGTGTGGCTGCTGCAGAACGTCTTCAGTTCTCTGTTCCTCGTCGTCGTCATCCTTTTCCACGAGGATATCCGGCAGGCGCTCTCCAATATGAACTTCCGCCTGCTGTTCCGCCGCAAGAAAAACGATCGCTCCGAACTCATCAGAACGCTGGGCAATACGGCCATGTGGCTGACATCCCGGCGCATCGGCGCCATCATCGTCATCCAGAGGAACGTGGAACTTGGCGACATCATTGAAAAAGGCGTACCTATCGACGCTGTCGTCACACAGGACCTGCTGAGTACCATCTTTTTCCCCAACACAGCCCTGCACGATGGTGCCGTCATCATCGGCGACGGCGATCGCGTCATTGCCGCCGGTTGTGTACTCCCTCTGGCCAATCTGGCACGTCAGCATTTCGGCACCCGCCACCGTGCCGCCATCGGCATCACGGAAGTAAGCGATGCCATATCTATCGTTGTTTCCGAAGAACGCGGCGAAGTGACCATAGCCCAGGAAGGCCACCTCTCCAATCCGCTGACCCAAGAACGCCTGGAACGGATCCTGACCAATGCCCTCAGCCAGTAACAGCCGCCTGCAGACCGTTTTCTCGCTGCTGCTTTCCCTCGTTATCGCTACGGGGCTCTGGTATCTTGTCGTCGGACGCGATCATGTGGAGACGCAGGTCGAGCTTCGTGTAGAATACCGAGGACTTCCCAGCGGTCTGGTCATCGACGAAGGTCTCACCAACAATCTTTCCGTGCGCCTGCGCGGTTCTGCCGAACTGCTTCGTAACCTCCATTCGCGCGATCTCGTGTATACCGTGGATCTTTCCAGCGTCCAGCGCGGGGCCAACGCTCTGCCTTTGCGTGTTGCGGACCTGCCGGATCTGAAGCCTTTCGAGATCATGGAAGTCATACCCAGCAGGCTCGTGCTGGAGGCAGACGCCGTCACCGAACGCGTCATACCGCTGGCAAGCAAGATACTGCCTCTTTCCAAAGACTCGCCATATCTCATGTCGGACGTCATCCTTGAGCCTTCCTTCGTGACCGTGCGAGGACCGGAAGCCCGCGTGAATGCTCTGGAATCTCTTTCGGTCACCTACGACCCCAATAAAAATACCAGCGAAGGTTCGCACGAGGCCAACGTGGCCATCGCGGCCCCCACGCAGGTCGAGATAACACCGCCAGTGACGACTCTCCGCTATTCCCTTGAAATAAAATCTGAATCTGTCATACTGAATCGTGTGATACAGCTTGAGGACGAAAGCGGCGAGTACAGCATCTCCCCCACGAAAGCGCTGATAGAGATCTCCGTTCCGGAAAGTCTCGCGCATGACAACGACTATCTCGATGCCGTGCGCATCGTGGTCCGGCCTCCTGCCGACATGGAGCTGGACAGCTCTGCGGACGTTCCGCCGATGGTCATGCTTCCTTCCGGGGCAAGGCTGGATACCGTTTCCCCCGCCGCCGTCGTCATGACGCGCAAGACAGCCACGCCGAAAGAAGTCTGGGCGCCTGCCCTCAGTCCTTTCACCATGCCTGTCAACGTATACGGTATGGGACTGCCGGAACAACGGATCACCAAGGATTTCTCGCTGGATGATATAGAAATACCGGCAGCGGCCATACCGCAGCCAGACGACCTTAAAGTGCAGCCCGTCATCCCAAGTGACGCGGGCCAGGAAAAAGCCGATGCCGTCCGCGCCGGCCTCAGTGCCGGAGAAGCGGAACGTCCAGCGCCTATTGCCCCGCAGATGCGACTGGAAACACCTCAGATAACCAGTGAAAAGTTACAGGATTAATCATGTCTGAACGTCTTTTTGGCACCGATGGCCTCCGTGGACGAGTCAATACCTATCCGCTGACCGCAGAAATGGCCCTGCGCCTCGGCCTTGCCGCGGGTACGGTGTTCCGCTCCGATGAAAGCCGCCGCAAGGTCATCATCGGCAAAGACACTCGTCTTTCCGGCTACATGTTCGAGTCTGCCCTCACGGCTGGTCTCTGCGCTGCAGGCATGGATGTCTATCAGGTCGGCCCGCTGCCTACGCCCGCCATCGCCTTCCTCACCCGTAACATGCGTGCAGACTTCGGCGTGGTCATTTCCGCCTCCCATAATCCCTACCATGATAATGGCATCAAATTCTTCGACCGTGAAGGCTTCAAGCTCCCCGACGAGGTGGAAAACCGCATGGCCGAACTCATCCTTGATAAGGATCATCAGTGGGATTACCCCGCGTCCGATAAAGTGGGCCGAGCCAAACGCATCGTGGACGCTCCCGGCCGCTATATCGTCTACCTCAAAAACAGCTTCCCTCAGCACATGACGCTGGACGGACTGCGCGTGGTCATCGACTGTGCCAACGGTGCCAACTACAAGATCGCTCCTCTGGCTCTTGAGGAACTGGGCGCCGAAGTGTTCCGCCTCGGCACCGATCCCAACGGTCTCAACATCAACTACCAGTGCGGCTCTCTGCACCCTGAAACTCTTCAGGCAAAAGTCCGCGAAGTCCGCGCCGATGTCGGCCTTGCGCTCGACGGCGATGCAGACCGTCTGCTCGTTGTGGATGAAAAGGGCCGCCTGCTCGATGGCGATCAGATCATGGCCATTTGTGCTGACGACCTGATGAAGAAGGGAAAACTGAACAATAACACACTGGTGGGCACTGTGATGAGCAATATGGCTCTCGAAGTGTTCATGCAGGAACGCGGCGGCCAGCTCCTCCGCTCCAAAGTGGGCGACCGCTACGTCATCGAAGCGATGCGCCAGAACAACGCCAACCTCGGCGGCGAACAGTCCGGCCATCTCATCTTCCGCGACTACGGGACGACGGGCGACGGCCTGCTTGCAGCGCTCCAGATCCTGCGCATCATGCGTGAGACCGGCAAACCGCTTTCCGAACTGGCCAAGTGCCTCAAGCCCTATCCGCAGATACTGCTCAATGTGAAGGTCACCAGAAAGACACCTTTCGAAGAGTGCCCCAAACTCATGCAGGCTCAGGCTGAGATCGAAGAGACTCTGGGGAACCGCGGCCGCGTGCTGCTGCGCTACTCCGGCACGGAAAACCTCTGCCGCGTGATGGTGGAAGGCGAAGACGAAGACTTCGTGTACCGGGCTGCCCGCCGACTGGCAGACGTTGCCGACGAAGAGCTTCGCTGATCCTGCAGACACATGACTCCGGACACAGCTTCCGGCTTTGCATTTCCAATCCAGTGTCTTTACGATGCAATCCTTTGGAAAAATGGTGAATTATGGCTTTTGAAGTACGCCAGCAGCTCAAACTGAATCAGCAGCTCCACATGACTCCTCTGCTCAAGCAGGCGATATCTCTGCTCCTGTTCTCACGTCAGGAGCTGGTCGAGGCTGTCCAGAGAGAATTGCTCGAAAATCCTTTCCTCGAAGAGAAGGAGGCGGAAAGTCCCGCGATAGAGCCTGCTCAGGAAATCAGCAAACCGGAGCAGAACGAAACCCCGTGGACGCAGGAAGAAGCAAACCAGAATGTCGAGTGGGAAGAATATCTTGGGGAATTCTCCAGTCAGTCAAAACTCGCACAACGAGAATTCGAAAGTGTAGAGGAAGACGGGAACCCTCTGGAAGCCTGCCATTCCGCCGTACCAGACCTCGAAGCCCATCTCATGGCTCAGCTTCTGCTGTCGCCGCTCTCGGACCGGCAGAAAGTCATCGGTGAATGTATCATCGGCAATCTCGACGAGGCGGGCTACCTCATCGCCTCTGACGCGGAGATCGCCGCTCTCGCCAATGTTGCAGAGGACGAAGTCCCCCCTGTACTCGAGAAGATCCAGAACTTCGACCCGGTGGGCGTTGCTGCGCGCTCGCTTTCCGAGTGCCTGCTCATCCAGCTCAAGGATGAACACTATGATCGCGACCCCATCCTTGTCGGTCTTGTCCGCGATCATCTGGAAGATCTGGAACGGCAGCGCTACAAGCCTATCCTGCGCCAGTTCCGCATCGACCTTGACACCCTCAAGGAATACATCTGCATCATCCAGGGAATGGATCCTCGTCCGGGAGGCAGCCTGTGCAGTACGCAGCCCTGCTACATCAGCCCGGATATCTTCGTACGGAAGTACAACGGTGAATTCGTCATCCTCATGAACGACGAAGACCTTCCGCAACTCTCCATCTCTCCGCTCTCGGATGAATTCCTCAAGCAGAACGGTCACGGCTCTGCACAGGACAAGGAATACATGGACGACAGACTGCGCTCGGCTATGTGGATCATCCGCAGTCTCGAAGAACGCAAGCGTACGCTGTATCAGGTGATGGAAAGCATCGTGAAGCATCAGTACGACTTCTTCGAATATGGCGTGTACAAACTCAAACCGCTGGTACTCAAGACCATCGCGGAAGATATCGGGCGCAGCGAATCCAGTATCAGCCGTATCACCACCAATAAATACGTTGGAACGCCTTACGGCATTTTCGAACTCAAGTACTTCTTCAACAGCAGCCTCAATTCCAACGATGGCTCACAGCTTGGTTCTGAAAGTGTGAAGGCCATGATCAAAGTCCTAGTCAAAGAAGAGGATCCCGCTCACCCCCTCTCCGATGAAGAACTGAGCCTCCGTATCAACGAAAGCCTTGGCGCAAAAATAGCGCGAAGGACCGTGGCCAAGTACCGCGAAGAACTGGGGATTCCCTCCTCTTCAAAACGAAAAAAACGTTTCTGAGCCGTCTTTTCGACGTCTCAGCATCATTTTCTGGCAAAATTGTAAACGGCAAAGCGGAACCTTATGGTTTTCGGCCTTGCTGTTTACTTTTTTTGTACCCATCGTAAAATACAATAACTTATTATAATAACTTATAAATACAACATTACCTTCAAAACCACTCTCACCCTGCAGCTACTTTTGCCCCTTCGCAGCATTGCACAGTTTCGCAACTTCCTATAGTATGCCTTCCATGTATTTTTAGCACATAAAGTGTTTCTGCTAAACGGAGGATCATTATGAAACTTTCCCGTATGTTCGCCGCCGTCGCCATGGCCGCCATGGCCTGTGGTGTCGTTGCCCCTGCCGCCCTCGCTGCTGAACCCGTGAAGATCGGCGTGTACCTGCCCCTCACCGGTCAGAACGCCTTCGGTGGTCAGCTCGAACTCAACGGCGTGAAGCTTGCCCAGAAGGCCAAGCCCACTGTTCTCGGCCGCACTGTTGAACTCGTGGTGGTGGACAACAAGTCCGATAAGGTCGAAGCCGCCAACGCCGTGAAGCGCCTTGTCGAACGCGACAACGTCTCCGCCTACATCGGCACCTACGGTTCCTCCCTCGCCATGGCTGGTGGCGAAGTTGGTGAAAAGGCCGGCGTTCCCGGCGTGGGCACCTCCTGCACCAACCCCCTCGTCACTCAGGGCAAGAAGTACTACTTCCGCTCCTGCTTCATCGACCCCTATCAGGGTGCCGCTGCCGCCGCCTATGCCTTCAAGAACATGGGCATGAAGAAGGCCGCTATCCTCATGGACGTGGCTAACGACTACTCCGTGGGCCTCTGCGCGTTCTTCAAGCGCTCCTACAAGAAGCTCGGCGGCGAAATCGTGGCCGACCTCAAGTACAGCTCCGGCGATCAGGACTTCACCGCTCAGCTCACTGAAATCATCACCAAGAAGCCCGACGTGGTCTGGATGCCCGCTTACTTCGCTGAAGGCGCCATCATCATGAAGCAGGCCCGTGAACTCGGCGGCACCTTCACCATGATGGGTGCTGACGCTATGGACAACCCCGACACCCTGAAGATCGGCGGCAAGGCTGTGGAAGGCTTCCTCCACACCACCTTCCCCTATGACGTAGCCATGCCCAACATGAGCGACGCTGCCAAGGCCTTCACTGCTGAATGGCAGGCTGCCTACCCCGGCCAGGATCCCAACGTGAACTCCGCCCTCGGCTACGTGACCTACATGCTCATCATGGACGCCATCGAACGCGCTGGCTCCGATGATCCCGAAGCCATCACCAAGGCTCTTGCTGAAACCAAGAACTTTGCCACTCCTCTGGGTTCCCTCTCCATCAACGCCACCCACGACGCTGAACTGCCCGTGGGTATCATCCAGTACAAGGACGGCAAGCGCGCCTACATCGGCGAAGCTATCGCCAACTAAGTTTCTCCTGTAAGAGACTGCCGGAGGGGGCATACCCCTCCGGACCTATTTAAGAAGGTCCCGCTTCTGCGGGCCCGTCAGCCCGGTCGTGCGCCTAGGAGTACGCCGGAAAGGGTTCCTTCATGACTCTGGATCTGTTCCTCCAGCACTTTTTCAATGCCCTTACGCTGGGTTCGCTGTATGGCCTCATCGCCATCGGCTACACCATGGTGTACGGCATCCTGCGCCTCATCAACTTCGCCCACGGCGATATCCTGATGCTGGGCGCTTATTTCGTCTTCTACGGTACCACGCTGTTCTGTCTGCCCTGGCCCGTGGCTGTGGTGGTGGCCATCCTCGGTTCTGCCGCTCTCGGCGTACTCATGGACAAGATCGCCTACCGCCCCCTGCGTGATGCCCCCCGAATCTCGGCACTCATCAGCGCCATCGCTGTTTCCTTCTTCCTCGAAAGCCTGGCCGTGGTGGTCTTCACCGGTCTGCCCCGCCCCGTGCATCAGCCCGAATGGCTGGTGAGCATCATCACCATCGGTGGAGCGCGCCTCATGCCGCTCACCCTGCTGGTGCCCGGCGTGACCGCCATCCTCGTGGCCGGCCTTCTCTACATCGTCTACCACACCAAGCCCGGTCTCGCCATGCAGGCTATCTCCAAGGATATCGAGACCACCCGCATGCTCGGTGTGCCTGTGGACAAGATCATCGC
>JAFWYI010000248.1 GCA_017522745.1 Mailhella sp. | reverse complement strand
GATCACCGAAGCTACCAAGCATCACCTCATCCTCGACATGGGCGTGACCACCTTCATCATGCAGGCCAACAAGGATCTCTGGAACGACATGCCTGCTGATATGCAGAAGTGGCTTTCTGAAAAGGGTGGCCTGAACATGGCTCTCGCTGTTGGTAAGTCTCTTGAAGACGGCGCCAAGGCCGACACCAAGTGGATGCTGGATCAGGGTCATAAGTTCTACTATGTGCCCGCTGCTGACCGTGCCGAAGCTCTCGCTCACCTCACCGAAGCCTTCGTTGCCGACTGGAAGAACAACATCTGCAAGGGTATGGATCCCAAGCTGGTCGATGAAGTGCTGGCCTTCGTTCGCGAACGTAGCGCTTACCACACCGAACAGTTCAACGCTGGCAAGTACGGCGACTACGCTGTCAAATAAGTCATCTGGTTGAAAATTTACCGGGCTGCTTCGGCGGCCCGGTATTTCATGAGACGGGCATTGTCGCCCCTTGTTCAAAGTTTTTCCTGCTTTCGTAATTTGAGGCTGATATGGCTGATATCAATTCCTATCCCTCCTCTCTGAAGGGATTCGCCACGTTTGTTGAAAACTGCACGCAAAAATTCAGCTGGCTGAGCTTGGTCGCTATGGCCATCCTCCCTGTCATGATCTGCGCCGACGTTGTTCTCCGTCTGGTGGGATCTGGTGTGCATGGTTGCCTTGAAATCCAGGAAGTCCTGCTCTGCCTGACTACCTTCTCTTTCATGGCTCTGCTTCAGTTCCATGATCGCCACATGCAGATTGACTTCCTGTACGTGCGCTTCTCTCCTGCTGTGAAGCGCTGGTGCGACATGACTGTTTCTGCCTCCGTCATCATTATGGTCGGCGTGCTTGCCTGGCAGAGCTATCTTTCCTTCCTCAAGAAATTCGGCACGACCTCCATGGAACTCTATGTTCCTCTGGAATTCTACTACTGGATTCCCGTTGCCGGCATGGCTCTCACCTTCCTGGTGCTGGCCCTTCAGCTTCTGCGCGACTTCGTGCGTCTGCTGTCCAGCGGTCACTACTTCTCCGTTATCCTCGGTCTCGCCACTGCCGCCATGTTCTTCTGGCTGCCTTTCTGGTATCGTGACTGCCCCTACGAAGTTTCCAACCTCGTGCTCGGTCTCATCGCCTTTGGCCTGCTGTTCTTCTTCCTCTTCATCCGCATGCCCATCGCCTGGACCATGTCCATCATCGGCACCATGGGTATGATCGCCATCGCACGTAACGTGCCCGCCGCTCTGGCTACCGTTGGTACGGCTCCTTACTCTGCTGCCGCCAACTTCAACCTGATCGCGCTGCCCCTGTTCGTGTTCATGGGCTGCATGATCCTCTACTCTGGTATTTCCAACGACCTTTTCGATTCCGCCAACAAGTGGATCGGTCATCTTCCCGGCGGTATGGGCATGGCTGGCGTTGCCGGCTGTACCGGTTTGCCGCTGTGTGCGGCGACTCCCTCTCCACTGCCGTTACCATGGGTTCCGTGTCTCTGCCTGAAATGATGCGCCTGAAGTATTCTCCTTCTCTGGCTACCGGCGCTCTGGCTGCCGGTGGTACTCTGGGTATCCTCATTCCCCCGAGTGCAGGCTTCATTATTTACGGTATCGTGACGGAAGTCTCCATCGGCCGCCTGTTCATGGCTGGCCTCATCCCCGGTGTCATGCTTGCTCTGATGTTCATGGGTTACATCTACATCATGGCTGTGCGTCATCCCGAAATGGCTCCTCGTGGTCCGAAGTATCCTCTCTCCGAGCGTATCCGTTCCACCACTGGCCTGCTTCCCATCCTTGCCCTGTTCGTCCTCGTGCTCGGCTCCATCGTTATGGGTATCTGCTCCCCCACTGAAGGTGGTGCTATTGGTGCCGCTGGCGCCTTCCTGTACGCCGCTGCCCGCCGCAAGCTGACCAAGGCCAACCTGTTCGCCTCCCTCATCGAAACTGCCGAACTCACCGCTCGTATCATGGCTATCATGATCGGTGTGGCTATCCTCGGTTACTTCTTCGCCGCCACTCGTCTGCCCTTCCTGCTGGCTGACTTCATCGTGGCTCTGCCCTTCAACCGTTACGTAGTGTTCGCTATCATCATCGGCATCTATGTGATCCTCGGCTGCATGATGAACGTTATCCCCATGCTCATGCTCACCCTGCCCTCCATCTTCCCCACCGTCCTCGCCCTTGGCTTTGACCCCGTGTGGTTCGGCGTGGTGTCCGTCATGGTTATGGAAATGGGTCAGATCACTCCTCCTGTGGGCGTCGTGGTGTTCGCTCTGGCCGGTGTTGCCAAGGGTATCCCGATCGCTACCATCTTCAAGGGTATCGTGCCCTTCATGTTCATGATGATCCTCGCGACCTTCGTCATCACGGTCTTCCCCAGCATCGCTACCTGGCTGCCCTATACCCTCATGGGTCCTGAAATCATGTAGTTTTCACCGGGCCTGCGGCCTTCCCGTCCCGCAGGCCCTTTTCCTTTCAGCTCTTATAAGGAGTTCGCTATGGGCCATCCTACTATTTACCCTACTGGTGTAACCCTCTACAATCCTGAGAAAGCCTACAATGGCTACACCATCATGCCCGTTAAGGGATATGGCGCTCTTCTCATCGATATGAACGGCACCGAGATCAAGCTCTGGAAGGACGTGCATGGCTTCCCGAACAAGATCTTCCCCGGTGGCTACCTGCTCGGCAGCCGCGGTCAGCGCAGCCCCAAGTACGGTCTGCAGGACCAGGTCGACCTCATCCAGGTGGACTGGGACGGCAATGTCGTGTGGGAATTCAACCAGGCCGAATTCATCGAGGATCCGGGCGAAAAGCCCCAGTGGATGGCTCGTCAGCATCACGACTTCCAGCGTGAAGGCAACACCGTTGGCTACTATGTGCCCGGTTCCGATCCTCAGTCCCTGTCCGGCAACACCCTCGTGCTCTGCCACCGCAATGCCCACGTTCCCGCTATTTCCGACAAGGAACTGCTCGACGACGTGGTGTACGAAGTGAACTGGGACGGCGAAATCATCTGGGAATGGCAGTGCTCCGACCACTTCGAAGAATTCGGTTTCTCCGAAGCTGCCCGCAACGCCATGTGCCGCTGCCCCAACTACCGTGGCGGCACCCTCATCGAAAGCGCTCCTGCTCTCGGTGACTGGATGCACATCAACTCCATGTCCGTGCTTGGCCCGAACAAGTGGTATGATGCCGGTGACGAACGTTTCCATCCTGATAACATCATCATGGACGGCCGTGAAACCAACATCATCTTCATCATCAGCAAGGAAACCGGCAAGGTCGTCTGGAAGGTTGGTCCTGATTACAGCTCCACCACTCCCGAACACAAGCTCGGCTGGATCATCGGTCAGCATCACGCCCACATGATCCCCCGCGGTCTCCCCGGCGAAGGCAACATCCTCGTCTTCGACAACGGCGGCTGGGCTGGCTACGACAATCCCAACCCCGGTTCCAAGAACGGCACCAAGGCCGCTCTGCGCGACTACACCCGCGTGCTGGAATTCGACCCTGTCACTCTCGACATCGTCTGGCAGTACACCCCCAAAGAAGCCGGCTTCGTCATCCCCCTCGATGCCAGCCGCTTCTACAGCCCCTTCATCTCCGCTGCTCAGCGTCTGCCCAACGGCAACACCCTCATCACTGAAGGTTCCGACGGCCGTCTGCTTGAAGTCACTGCCGAGCATGAAATCGTGTGGGAATTCATCAACCCCTACGTTGGCTTCCAGGGCATGAACATGGTGTATCGCGCTTACCGTGTGCCTTACGAATGGGTGCCTCAGGCTGAACATTCTCCTGAAGTGGCCATCGAACGCATCAACTGCGCTACCTTCCGTATGCCCGGTGCCGCCGCTTTCGGTACCCGCCTGAGCGAAGTGAGCGTGGAAGGTACCCTCGGCTACGCCGCTGGTGCCGGTACCTGCGTTGCTGCTACCGATGAATAATGCTTGACTGAGGGGCGAACGGTCGCCCCTCGTCTCTCCCAAAAAGAAAGGAAGTACCCGGTTTCGAGTACTTCCTTTCTTCGTTTAATGATCCTTATGCCTGTTCTGTGGACTTACGA
Source organism: Mailhella sp. (assembly GCA_017522745.1). Lineage (GTDB taxonomy): Bacteria > Desulfobacterota > Desulfovibrionia > Desulfovibrionales > Desulfovibrionaceae > Mailhella. The sequence continues at coordinate 7,387 of JAFWYI010000248.1, read as the reverse complement.
AGCTTTTGCGCTACACTCAGGGCATAATTTCGTCCGGTGGCCGTAAGTATGGTCTCGCCGATGATGTCCAGGGCATCTGCCTTCAGGAGTTTTGCTTCAGACATGTCGGGGGCCAGCGCGAGGACATGGTCGGCAAGGCGCGCTGCCCAGGGCGCATCGCCCGCAGTAAGAGCTTCGCGTCCGCGGGCGAGCAGGGCATCCAGTCCACCGACAAGGGCTGCCATACGCTCCGCTTCTTCCTTGGGTCCGAAGTATTCGCAGAGGTGGAGCGGATTGCCGTCATACCATCCCACAAGGCTGTTGAAGATGTTGCGTACCGTCCACGAGACATTGCCGTAGAACTCCTTGAGGTAATCGAGTTCGGCAAGGTGCGGCGGCAGCGTTACTTCGCGGGCCAGTTCATCCGCGTTGTTCCCTTCGTTCATGAGTTCCGTCGTCTTGCGGAAGAGGAATTCGAGCGCATCGTGATAATTGGTGATGACTTCGTGGACATGTTCCTTGCCGAGGAAGGGATCGGTATGACCAGGCACGAGGACGTCGGCTTCCAGGGAGCGCATGAGTTTCAGGCTTTCACACCACTGGAGGATGTCGCGGTTACCGGTGCCGCGCACAGGGTAGATGTTGGGGAAGGAGCGGTACAGATCGTCACCGCCGAACAGCACACGTTCTTCAGGGAACCAGACGACGAGAGCATCTTCCGTTTCGCCCGGTGCGGCAAAAAGCTGAAGTTCGAGCCCGGCAACGGAGAGCGTCATGCTTTCACCGCAGAAGGAATGCGTGGGGAGGACTGCGCCGGTCTTTCCACTGAAAACAGCGCCGCCTGCTTTGGGATAGCGCACAGGAGCAATGCCGTTGCAGATGCGCTTTTCCTTCGGCAGGGTGAATCCGGCCTGCAGACCGCCGCGCTGCTTGAAAAGCGGCATGATGCCTGCACGGATGAAGGGTTCCGTTTCGGCATTGAAGTTATCACGTGCCCAGATGGCCGGTTCGGAGCCTTCGGCGCAGAAAACAGGCGAGCCGCCAGTATGATCACCGTGGCCGTGAGTGTAGATGATGGCCTTGATGGGCAGATCGGTGATCTCACGGAAATGGGCCAAGGTGCGTTCGGCGCAGTCCGGTATCATGCCGGTATCGACAAGGACGAGGCCTTCGGGACCGACGATCATGCTCACATTGGAAACGTCTTCAGCAACGGACACCCAGACGCTGGGGCTCACGTGCATGATGTGAGGAACAAGGATATCGCGACGCTGCTCCAGCGCCAGTGTGGCAGGACTTTTCTGCATTGAGGCCTCCATAACGAGTTGTTTTCTTCGATGTTAGTTTGACATCAAACAAAAAGTCAAGGTCAAAAGAAAACCCCGGATGGAGAGTCCGGGGTAGGGGGAATCGTTATACTTCGCGAACGATGGGAACGACGACAGGGTCGCGCCCCAGCACATCGCGGAAGAAACGGCGCAGCACAGAGCGAATGCGTTCGGACAGCTTGATGGTGTCGTTGGGGTTCGTATTTTCCAGCTGGTCGATCACGAGGCACTTGGCGTCTTCGAGTACGTGGTCGTACTGCTGCTCGTAGGTAAAACCGCGGGAGATCATTTCCGGCCCGTGCAGGACTTCGCCTGTTTCACTGGCAATGACGAGAACGACAGCCACAAGTCCTTCGCCGCCGAGGATCCGGCGTTCCTTGAGTATCATGCGGCCTACGTCGCCAACGCCCTTTCCGTCCACCATCACGGATTCAACAGGAACGCTTTCCTCCATCCGTATGGAGTCTTCAAGAAAAGTGATGGGCTGGCCATCTTCGATGATGCGTACCTTTTCAGGGGCTACGCCGCAGTCTTCTGCAAGCTGGGCATGAAGCGCAAGGTGGCGGTATTCGCCATGCACAGGGATGAAATATTCCGGTTGCACAGCCTGGATGACGTCGATGAGTTCCTCACGGCAAGCGTGGCCGGTGGCATGGACGGTGCGGTTGCGCTCCTGATAGACGGTGGCGCCGAGCCTGTATATCTGATTGAGCATCGTAGATACGGCCCGAGCGTTGCCGGGGATGACGCGGGACGACATGATGACAGTGTCGCCTTTCTGCAAAGAAAGCTGCCGATGTTCGCCGCGCGCGATTCGGGCCAGCGCGGAAAGCGCTTCGCCCTGCGTCCCAGTGGCGAGAACGACAGTCTGACCGGGATCGAGTTCCGGAAAACCTGCGGCTTCGCTGTATACGTTGGAGGGTTTCTCGAGGAAACCGAGTTCGACGGCCTTTTCGATGTTGGTGGAGAGGCTTCGTCCGCTCACCAGAACGGAACGACCGTATTTTTTCGCCAGGTCGATGACAGTACGGATACGGCGGATATGACTGGAGAACAGGGCGATGACGATGCGGCCCTTCACCTCTGAGAAAATAGCATCGAGGTCGTCGCGTACCTTGCGTTCCGGCAGTGAGCGGCCGGGACTCTCCACGTTCGTGGAGTCGGAAAGGAGGAGTCGCACGCCCTTGCCGTCTTTGCGGGCAAAATGAGCGAAGTCCTTGCAGGGGTCGAAGCTGACGCCATCCAGAGGGACGGAGTCCAGCTTGAAGTCGCCCGTATGCAGGACTTTACCGATGGGAGTTTCCACGGCCAGCGCAAAACCCTGCGGTATGGAGTGGTAGACAGGAATAAAATGAAAACGTAGATTGCCCAGCAGTACCGAATCGTACGCCGCTTTGGGGATGAGGGTCACTCTGTCCAGCAGGCCATGTTCTTCGAGTTTATGCTTTACAAGGGCCAGCGTGAAGGTAGAGCCGTAGATCCGGATGCCTTTCAGGCTTTTGTACTGAAGCAGAAGCCAGGGCAGGGCGCCGATATGATCCTCGTGTCCATGGGTGAGAACGATGCCAAGCACGTTTTCGCCTTCTGCGAATACGGACTCGAGGCGAGGGATGACAACGTCGACGCCGAGCAGGGAATCGTCGGGGAACATGAGGCCGCAGTCAACGAGGACCACGCCTTTATCGGTCTGCCATTTCTGGCAGTTCATACCGATTTCGCCGTGGCCGCCAAGCGGAGTTATGGTAAGGTAGGCTTCACTCATGACGATTCCTTTGTCCATCTTTTTAGATTGTATCGCATCAAGAGTTATAGCACAAGCGTTTGTGGAATCGATTTGGATGTGTATGAAGGCTTAGCCGTTGTGTACCAAGGGGAGGAAAAAATATCATGTCGTTTTTAGAAGCGTTCGCTATAGCGGTAGCGCTGGCCATGGACGCCTTTGCAGTCTCTGTTTCCACCTCTACGTCCATTTCGAAGGTAACATTCCGTCATTATTTCAGAATGTCTTTTCATTTCGGTCTGTTCCAGTTTTTTATGCCGGTCATCGGCTGGCTGCTCGGGCAGTCGGTACATAGCTACATCGAAGCCTGGGATCACTGGATAGCGTTCGTGCTTCTGGCCTTCGTTGGGCTGAACATGCTGAGGGAAGCCTTTGCAGGAGAAGAGGAAGAAAAACATTCGGGCGATCCTTCCCGGGGCGTTTCGCTGGTGATCCTGGCTACGGCTACCAGTATCGACGCTCTTGCGGTGGGGCTCTCGTTTGCCATGGCCGGGGTGTCCGTCTGGTGGCCTGCCATCATCATCGGTATCGTCTGCGCGGCGCTCACGGCGCTGGGTATGAAGCTGGGCAGTTCACTTGGACGCTCGGATATCCTCGGCGGAAAAGCCTCCATCGTGGGGGCCTGTGTTCTTATTGGTATTGGCGTAAAGATACTTTACGAACATGGCGTTTTCTGAGAAAGAGAGGTAAATTTTCGAATCCGGCCCCATCACCCTGCTTGACCATAAGGCAAATGAGGGGCACAACGGAAAAAAATAACGTGTGGAGCGTCCTATGATTTCCCCCATTCGCACCGAACTCACGGTGACAGATAACGTGCCCTTCGGGCAGCCGGAGCCCGGTCTCGGTGGTACCCATCGTTATTATGCGCTTACGCTGGAGCGTCCTGCATGGAAGAACTGGGAGCCTGGTCAGTTCATCATGCTGCGTCCGAAAGATGGGGGGACCGTGGAATGGGCTCGTCCGCTCACCATCTGCCGAGTGACTTCACAGAGCCTTGTACTGTTTTTCCGAGTGGCTTCCGAGTATGGGACGGATCGTTTCGCACGCCTCAGAGGGGGCGATAAAGTCATCGTCTGGGGGCCTTTAGGAACAGGTTTCGAGATCCGTTCCAATACGCCTACGCTGCTGCTTGCCCGGGATGCCGGTATAGCTCCTTTTGCCGGATACGCTGATATGCATCCTGACCCTGCCTGTTTGTCCATGCTGTTCGGTCATCAGCATCCGAGCAGCCATTATCCTGCGGATGCGATGGCGTCTCGTCTCGATATGGAACATCTGCGGGATAGGGTTCCTGGGGACTGCGAGGAATTTTACCGGGTGTCTGCTCGTAAGATGCAGGAATACAAGGAAAACGGTGGGATCTGTCTGGCTTGCGGTCCTATGGATTTTCTTTATGGAGTATGGAAGAAAGCGCTGGAACTGGAACTGCCGACACAGCTTCTGCTTTCTGCCCGTATGAACTGCGGCGTGGGAGCTTGCCTTGGATGTTCCACGATCACGTCAAAGCATTGGCCTGATCCGATACGTGCCGGGCTTCCTGTTCATACCTGTACCAGCGGTCCGGTGTTCTGGGCCAGAGATATCGACCTTGACGCCGTGATGCCGGAAAGGAATATGTGATGGATTTGCGAGTCTCTCTCGTCGAAGGTATCCTGGAGCTGAAGAATCCCATCCTCAGTGCGGCTGGTTCCTTTGGCAGCGGTTTGGAATATCAGCCCTATGGCGACATCACGCAGCTTGGCGGCATCATCACTAATGGGCTTTCGCTGTACCCCTGCGCGGGCTCTCCTCTGCCGCGCATCGCGGCGGCTCCGGCGGGGCTGCTCAGCTCCGTTGGTACGCAGAACGATGGCGCTGAGTATTTTATCCGTGAGGTATTGCCCCGCCTGCCGTGGCAGAGCGTGCCTATCATCCCTAATATCAATGCTGGGCGAGTTGAAGAGTTCAGCGAACTCGCGGGGCTTCTTGCCGCAGAAGAAGGCGTGACGGCTCTGGAAGTGAATCTTTCCTGCCACAACAGCAATCGCGCCGGTCAGCGTTTCTGTCAGAATCCTGTGACCGCGGCCAGAGCCATCAATGCGGTGAAGCGATTTGCCGGCAATAAGCCCGTGATAGCGAAACTTTCTCCTGAGATCATGGATATCGTGGAAGTGGCACGAGCAGTGGAAGCCGCCGGGGCCGATGCTATCTCCTGTATTGGTAAGGTGCAGGGGCTTGCCGTGGATGTCCGGGGACGGCGCCCTGTTCTCGGCAATGTGACAGGCGGTCTTTCCGGCCCTGCCGTGAAGCCTATAGCTCTGCGTTGTGTGTGGCAGATCGCTCAGGTCGTGAAGATCCCTGTGATCGGCGTGGGGGGCATAACCTGCGCTCGCGACGTGCTGGAATTCCTGCTTGTCGGCGCGCACGCCGTGTCTGTTGGCTCTGCCAGCTTCAGTGATCCGGAAACCATTTTCCGCATCGTTCAGGAACTGCCTGCGGTCTGTGAAGAGTATGGCATCGAAGATATCAAGGCGTTCCGCGGCTCACTACAGATTTGACATTCGATTTTACTGAAATAAAAAAAGGAGCTTAGCGGCTCCTTTTTTTATGTGTGCATCATGCCCGGCTGTTCTTGCCGAGCAGGCAGATCACCTCGTAGGGGATGGTCCCCCACCAGTCCGCCAGCTCCTGCGCCGAGACTGCATGGCCGGGACCGCCCAGAACATGGACCATGTCTCCGGCTTTCGGCGTGAATGGAAGGTCGGTAAGATCGACACAGGTCATCTGCATGGTCACGCGGCCGATGACTGGCACGCGCACTCCGTTGATAGTCATGCAGGTCCCTGCCGCAGTATTGCGCTTATAGCCATCGGCATAGCCGATAGCCACCCAGCCCACGAGTCGTTCAGACTCGGCTGTGTACGTGCGGGCGTAGCTCAGGCTTTCGCCTTTGTGCAGCGGATGTACGCTGACAAGCGGGGCCGTTACTTCCATCACAGGGAGCAGGGGACCGCACTGCCCTTCACCTGCAGTGCCGAACAGGGGATCGTAACCGTAAATGGCAAGGCCGGGTCGGCAGATATCGCCGGAACGCGCGGTGTGGCTGACGAGCCCAGCGGTGTTTCCGAGGGAACACAGAAGTTCAGGGAAATGGTGACGAAGGATGTTTGCGCCCTGCTGGAAGATCTCTGCCTGCGTCTGTGTATACTCCTCTTCGTCGGGCATATCGGCCGTTGCGAAGTGAGAGAGCAGAAGACATGGCGACAGTGCGGGGGTCGAAGCGATGAAGGTCGCGACTTCTTCCAGCTCTTCCAGACGGAAGCCGAGACGACGCATGCCGGTATCCATCTTCACGGCAAAACGGAAACTCTGGATGTCCGGCAGGGCGGACAGGGCTTCGGCTGCGGCACGGAGACCGTCCCAGCTGTGGATGAGCGGGATGATGTTGTGGCTGTGGGCGAGGCGGATATTTTCCCCATCCGGGGTGCGGCTGAGCAGGGAAACGATATTTCCCTGATAGCCATGGAGACGGATACCGATGCCTTCTTCCAGTGTTCCGATAGCCGCCCAGTCTATGCCCAGAGCCGAAAGTTCTTCCGACGCGCGCAAGGCACCATGCCCATAGGCGTCAGCTTTGATGACGGGCATGAGTGTTTTTCCTTTTTCCTGCAAGAGGAGAAGGTTATGGCGGAAGTTGTCCCAGCGGATGTGGACACGGCATGAGGAAGCAGTCATGGCAGGGCTCCGGGCCTGAAAACCGAAAACATACGGGATGAGCCCCTATCCGGGGCTTTTTTTCAAAAACATTGTATGGTATGAAAACAAAACGGTTCCGATGATGTCAAGGGCGGCCAGAGGCCGTTATCCTTTCTGCCTTTGGCTCTACCTTTTCTTCTTCCGTCTTGCAACCGGGATATGCCGTGTTTTTTTCTATAGCGTCTTCTTCCGCCTTCCGGCGAGTTTTATTGATAGCTCTTGCTCTGTTCGTTTGTTGGACTTCCTCTCCTGCATGCGCCGTTTCCCTGTCCGGGATAGGTCAGAGATCCATGCAGACCGGTGGAGAAGGTCCGTGGACACTCAATGCCGATAAGCTGGTGAGTATCGACGACGGCGTCATCGTGGAGGCTTCCGGCGGAGTGCTTCTTCAGCGAGGCAATGATTACCTGAAGGCAGATTTCGCTCGCTATTATACGGCCACGAACTGGATATTCGTGCAGGGCAACGTGGAAGCTCGCATGGGCCGCGATATGCTCAATGCGAAAGAGGCGGAATTCGACCTCAACACTCGCACGGGCTGGCTGAAAAACGGCTCTATCTT
>JAFWYI010000247.1 GCA_017522745.1 Mailhella sp. | reverse complement strand
GTTGAGAGAAGCTGAGAAACTCGAATTTTGAGTAAAAAAAGACCCAGACTGGTGCGCTAATTTCCATAGGAAACTGAAGCGTTCTGGGCGTGTTGCGTTTAATATGTTCAGAGCGCTGGAAAAGTCAAATTTTTTATCGGTTGATCTTTTTGCCGCTTGAAAAATAATGACCTTCTATAGGTGGAGCGGTAAGAACTCTTTTCCCCTCAGTCTTTTTTTTTGGGGGGGGGAAGGACAGGGCGTTAGAGTTTTTGTTAAGGGCAATTGACAGTAGTAAACTTTTGTCGATAAAATTTTATTTTAGAGTTCAATCTTTAAAAACAGGATAGCCATGACCGCCCCCAAAAAGAATCACGCCCTTCCTTCCGCAAAAGAAGTCCTTCTGCTTACTCTGCCACAGATGGGGCTTATGCTTTGCCACCTTGTCATCGGCATGACAGACGTGTGGGCGGCGGGCAGGCTTGACGTGTCGGTTCAAGCCTCCATCGGTGTGGTGGCTCAGCTTTTCGCCATGCTCATGCTTCTCACTTCGCTCATCGGCAGCGGATGCATGGCAACAGTGAGTCAGTCCCTTGGGGCAGGATTACGTCACAGGGCCGACCGTTATGCGGGGCTCATCGTCATGCTTTCCGCGTCCGCCGGAACGTTCATCGCGCTGCTGGCACTCCTCTGCACTCCGTTCATTTTCGACACCCTGCAAGTCGCGCCGGAACTGCGTCCCACACTGTCCACCTTTTTCATGGCGTACTGCTGTCAGCTCCCGTTCTATTACGTGCTCATCATGGTGAATTCCATTTTCCGTGCACATAAGAAGGTGATGCTGCCCTTTGTCACTCTCCTCTTCATGGCGCTGTCCAACGTGGTGGGCGACCTCGGCTTCGGCCTCGGCTGGTTCGGGCTTCCGGCCTTCGGGGAAGCGGGCATAGCGTGGACCACCTTTGCCTGCGCCGTGCTGGGGCTGAGCTCCAACATCGTGCTGGCGCGGCATTACGGACTGCTCGGCCGCTCCTCTTTTGCACCGTGGCGATGGAATCGCCGCGCCATGCCCTATCTTTTTAAGGTAGGGATGCCAGCCGCCGCAGGGAACATCATCGCTCAGACAGGCGGCCTCGTTACGCTTGCCATCATCGGTATGCTTCCGGAAAACAGCACAAGCGTACTTGCCGGAATGAGTGTGGGCAGTCGCGTCCACTCTATACTTATGTTCCCGCTGGGGGCGCTGAATATGTCCATGGTCATCTTCAGCGGCTATATGCTGGGGGCGGGCCAGCGCGACGGCCTGTACGCTTTCGGACGCAGACTGGCTCTGCTTACCGGGCTGGGTCTCGTTGCGCCGTCCGTTCTGCTCTGGCTCCTGCGCGAACCTGCCTCCGCCTTCTTTTCGACCGATGCGGCCGTTCTGGAACAGGCTTCGCTCTATCTCGTGTTCGCCTGCCTCGGCGGGCCGCTTGCAGGCATGACGGGCATACTCAACGGCCTGTTTTCCGGTGCGGGAGCGACCATTCTTTCCTGCCGCATAGGCGCTGTGACCTGCTGGCTGGTGAACATCCCGCTGGCGTGGGCCCTGGGCCTTGCTCTGGACTGGGGAGCGGAAGGCGTGTACGCGGCCATGCTGGCTTCGCAGAGCGCGGCCTTCTGCTGGGCTGCGGTTCTTTTCAAAAGCAAAAAATGGCTTGAATACGGCCTCGTAAAACGTCAAACTGCATGAAATAACGGAGGCTGTATGACGGAAGCCCTCATTACCTCTGAACGTGACGGACAGGAGAAGAAACTTTCCCCTGTTCTCGAAAACTACGTTGAGATCATCTTTAAGGAAGAAGCCCGGGAAGGTGCGGCCCGGGCCAAGTCTATAGCCGAAATCGCCGGCGTGAGCCGCTGTACCGTGACCAGCACCCTGAAGACGCTGAAATCCCTCGGCCTTGTGGAGTACGAACCGTACAGCTTCATCCACCTGACGGAAGAAGGCCGCCGCATCGGGCGCGATCTCATGCACCGGCACGCCATCTTCCGCGAGTTCTTCCTTCATGTCCTGCATCTTGACGAAGCGCAGGCTGACACCGTGGCCTGCGAGATGGAGCATGTCACGCCGCCGGAAGTGATACGCCGCCTCGGGCAGTTCGTGCTCTTCATGCGTTCTCAGGAGATATGCGATACTTGGCAGGAGGCATACGAGGCACAGAAATCCCAGCTCCTCAAGAGAATGGAACAGGCATGGAGCGACATGGGCCGCCTCGACGCTAAGGAAGAAACTCGAGAACTGAACCGCAAGTACCGCTGAGCCGGAACATTCCGAACATAGAACGCCAAAAAGAAGGCCGCCTCCTGAACGTATAGGGAAGCGGCTTTCTTATGTTGAGGATGGCCGGGGGAAGCCTCCTCCTGAATGTTAATGTTATCTGTCCGTCAGCCGGTAATGCACGGGGACCAGCACGTTGAGCGCGCCAGCCGAACCAACGTACAGGCCCACCAGTTTTTCACCAAGTCGGGATGCGGCGGCATCAAGCACGCTTTTCCCGGACTTTTCCTGTACTTCGGCGGAAACGACCTTGCCGTCTGGCCCGATGCGCACCATGAGTCCGCAGGTTCCTTCGGCTCCGCTTCTGCGGCCCGCGCGAGGATAGCGCTTATGCTTTTCCAGCGTCTGAAGTATGGCGGCAAGCACGGCGCTTTCGCGGCTGGCTTCGTCTCTGGCATTGCCTACGGCGGCAGGAACGGCAGTCGGAGCGGCGTTTTCCACGCCTTTCACCTCTTTTACGGCTTTTTTGACCGGCTCAGGCTTGGGCGCGGGCTTTACTTTGGGCTCAGGCTTCGGTTTGGGTTTCGGCTTTTCCTTTACCGGCGGAGGAGGGGGAACAGACTTGGGCTTTTCCACCACGGGTTCAGGTTTCGGCTCCAGCTTGGGCTCTTCGGGGATGAGGAAGTCCGAATCCTCCGCTACGATCTTCTTCAGCTCCGGCTCTTTCGCCTTGGGCACGGGAGGCGGAAGCTGTTCCATCACCATAACGACACGCCGCTCCATGGCGGGCAGACTGATGCTCTTCTGCGGCTGGAAGGCGAGCAATGCCAGCATGGCGGAGAACAGGCCGAACATACCCAGCGCGGCACAGTTGCGGCTGCGCCTTCGGGCCTGTTCGCCATAGACCCTCCACTGGTCGCTCCACTGCTCATGCCAGAGCGAATTGAAGAGGTCAGCGCTGTTCGGCAGGCTGGGTGCTGATGACAAAGCGTTCTCCCTTTTTGGCTTTGGCTACGTCCACCACGCTCACGAAGGCATCGAAGGGCGCTTTCTGGTCCACATGCAGATTGAGCACGGCCTCGGGGCGTTCTTCGAGGATGGCGGGCAGTTCGGCCTTGTCTATCTGGTGGCCTTCGTAATGCAGGGAACCGTCGGCCTTGATGGATACGACCTGTTCCTGTCTCTGTTTGCCGGGTTCGGCCGTCTCGGACGCAGGCAGGATGATGTCCAGCACCGGACGGCTGAAGGTGGTGGTCATGATGAAGAATATCAGCAGCATGAAGATAACGTCGATGAGCGGCGTCAGATCCACGCTGGGTTCTTCGTCCAGATCAAACATGTTCTTCATGACAGCAGCCTCCGGCCTTGAGTTTGCGAACACGGTCGAGTGCGCGGTAGCTGTGCTCCACGGCCTCGATGTGGAAGCCCTTGAAGCGCAGGATCAGGAAATAATAGACCATGAGCGAGGGGATTGCCACGCACAGGCCCATGATGGTGGTGATGAGCGCTTCCCAGATGCCGGTGGCCAGCATGGCGGCATCTGGGGCGGCACTCTCGCCAATGGTCTGGAACACCGTGACCATACCGAAGATGGTACCCAGCAGGCCCAGCATGGGCGACATCACGGAAATGAGCCGCAGGTAGCAGATTTCGCGTGTGACCTGCTCGAAATTGCGGTGGAACAGATAGGCCACTTCGGCGCGGATGTCTTCGGAATGGCCGGCATGGGTATGCACCACGTCGCGCACGATGCAGGCCAGCGGATTGTCCCCGGTGCACTCCATGCATTCTTCGCCGAAGCCGCCCTTTTCTATGTCGGGGTAGGCACGGCGGAAGTCGCGCCACACGATATAGAGGTAGATGTAGTTCTTGAGAGCGAAGTACACCGCCGCACAGGCCGCAAGCACGAGCGCACAGCCAGCGGGGCCGATGGCTTTATATATGGATGCTATGTTCAGCATATCCATGCCAGTACCACCTTAGTTTGCGAGCGAAGCCAGCACTTCGCGGATATATTTCTGAGCGGCGCGGCAGTCTTCCGCGTTAGGATGCTTGGCCGCCTCTTCGATACGGGCCTTGCGTTCAGGCGTCATGGGATGCACGTTTTTTGCTATTTTTGCCATGATTTCAAGCACCTTGGGATCAATCTTACCCATGCACAGCCACGAGCCGAGAACATTGTTGCCTCGCTCAGGTTCGCAGACAAGGGCGGAGGCTCTTTCTTTGCATTCTCTGGCATGATCGGAATCAGGGTACGCACCCAGCGTGCCGAAGAAGGCGATACGGGTGTTTTTCACGCCTTCGAGCCATGCCTTACAGCGGCTGTCGGGCATTCCCTTGTCCACCCAGTAGCCCACAGCTACGAGGTCGTAGCCTTCCACGGAAGCAGGAGCTTCCTGCACGGAGAAGATGTCGCAGTCAGGCATAGCTTCGGCGATGGCTTCAGCCACCATTTTCGTGTTGCCGGTAAGGGAAGAGTAGACGACGAGAGTTTTCATGAGAGTTTCCTTCTGAGGCGGCTGAGATTAAAACGAGGCCTTGAGGGCCAGGAAATGTTCGCGGATTTCGGGCAGGATCTTCTTATCGTCGCCGCGTCCGGCATAGATGGAGAAGGCTACATGACCGTCAGCATCGAAGAACTGCACGGAGTGGCTTTCCAGCCCCATGAAAGGCATGGAGAGGAAGCCGATATGCGCGATGGCGTCGGCCTTGAGATGCCCGCCTACGGCTTCCTTGCCCATGATGTTGTAGTAGCCGTGACCGAACTTGCCGGCGGCGATGCGGGTCTTGATCTCGATGACGTGCCCGCCGTGCTGGACGATGAAGGTGGCCTTTTCCCACGAAGTAAGAGCGGCCCATACGGTGGCGAAATGTTCGCCTGAAATCACCTTGGCCATATCTTCGGGCATGGCTTCGGCGATATCCTTTTCGGCCACGCCGAACTGTGCGGCCAGCGAGGCCAGCATGACGGGCTTCTTTTCCTTGAGGGCTTCGGCAACCTTGGCGGCAAGATCGGTACGCGTTTCACAGTTAGACATATCTTACTCCTTATCGGCGTTATGGGGCGCAGGGCCCGTGTTTTTCCCGGCAGTCAGCGGCAGGCGCAGAGCGCGGGAACAGGAAAGCTTCATAAGTTCAAGGTCATGCGTGATGATCAGCACGCAGGCCCCGTGTTCGGCGAGCAGGCGCAGGGCGTTTGCGATGCGCCTCATGTTCTCGCCGTCGAGTCCGCTGGTGGGCTCGTCGAGGATGAGTACGCGCGGACGCTTGGCAAAGGCGCAGGCGATGACAAGGCGCTGTTTCTCGCCGCCGGAAAGCGATTGCGGATGCCGTTCGGCCAGCCCTTCCAGCCCGAAGAGCTCCAGAAGCTCGCGTACCTGCTCGGCACGGGGGCGGCTGACGGCAGGGCATTGCTGGGCGGCCGCATCTTCGCGTCCTTCTCTGGCTTTCTGCTTCGCGGCCTGCTTTTCCAGGCGTTCGGCCAGTTCCAGGCAGACTTCCAGTTCCTGAGCCACGGTCTTCATGTGGAGCTGATGGTCGGCGTTCTGAAGCACGACGCCCACGCGGCGCAGCAGGTCGGAAGCGGCTATCTCGGCCCCGTCGAAGAAGAAACGGCCGCTCTGCGCCTTGTTCAGGCCGGTCATCAGGCGGGCCAGCGTGGTCTTGCCCGCGCCGTTGTCGCCAATGAGCGCCGTCACGCCCGGGGCGAGGAAAGCGGAAGCGTGTTCGAATATCGGGGCCTGCCCCTTGTAGGCGAAGGTCACGCCCTCCATGCGGAAGCCGCGTTCCGGCTGGCTGGATTCCGCCGCAGGAGCCGCACTTTCCGGCAGATGCGGGCGGGCGTCGTCCACATGCCAGCCGCGCAGGCCGCAGGAGGCGCGAAGCCCGTCGTCCTTGAGCAGACCGAAATTGCCCTGCGCCGCCACTTCGCCTTCTTTCATTACGAGCACACGGTCGGCCACGCCTTCCAGCCAGTACAGGCGGTGATCCACCACGAGGATGGCCATGCCGCTCTCCTTGAGCATACGCAGGCGGTGCGCCAGCTCCACGGTGGATTCCGGGTCGAGGTTGGCGGTGGGTTCGTCCAGAATAAGGGCTTTGGGTTCCTGCGACATGATGGACGCCAGCCCCACCTTCTGCTTCTGCCCTTCGGAAAGTTCGTGGATGGACTGCCCGAGTATGTGCCCGATGCCGAAGGAGCGTGCGAAGGAGCGCACCTTCTCGCGAGTTTCTTCGGCAGGCAGGCCGCGCCATTCGTGTACGAAGGCCAGCTCGTCTTCCACGCCCAGCGCGAAGAACTGCTGTTCCGGGTCCTGGAACAGCGTGCCGCAGAGGCGCGACATATCCTTGAGCGGCAGTTCGAGCGTGCTTTTGCCGTCCACCAGCACACGGCCTTCCAAGCGGCCTTTGAACCAGCCCGGGCAAAGGCCGTTGGCAAGGCGCATAAGTGTGCTTTTGCCGCATCCGCTCCGGCCCGTGACAAGCACGACTTCGCCGGGGCGCACCTCGAAATTGATACCGCGCACAGCGGGTTTTTCCGCAAAGGGGTAGGTGTAGGTGACGTTTTCAAAGCGTATCATGCCGCCTCCTAACGCATACCGCGCGTGGGCACGGTGCCGAATTTAAAGTGCACATACAGGGCCAGCGCGGCTACAGCTACGGCCAGCAGAACAAGGGCGGTGTCGCGCTTCGCCCATTGCTGAGTGCGGAAGGGAACAAAGCAGCTTCCAGATTCAAGCCCCTTGAGTTCAGCAGCCATGCCCAGCTCTTCGGAGGTGCGGAGCGAGCGGAACAGCAGAGGCGTGAACATGAGGCGGAGCATCATGAGCGGATGCCGGAACATTTCGCCGAAGGTGAGACTGTAGCCACGAATTTTCAGCGTTTCCGCCACCTGTCTGATGTCATGCATAAAGGTAGGGATGAAACGGATCATCACTGCCGCAGGGATATAGATGCAGAACGGGAGGCGAAGGCCCTTCAAAGCGGTGAGCAGTTCCTGAATTCGGCAGGTCAGGGCCAGGGGAAGTACCACGTTCATCATTTCCGCGCTTCGCATGAAGGGCACGGCAATGCCGCGCGGCGAAAAAGGCATGATGGGCGTGAGGAGTGAAATACCATAGGTGAGCAGCACGGCGATGCACATCATCACGGCAAGAAAAGCGTAGGCGATGCCCACGGCCTTCCATCGGCGGATGGAGAGAACATAGAGGAAGGAGGCGACAAGCAGGACGGCCTGACCTTCCACGGAGCTGATGCAGACTGTCACGGCACTCATGAACAGGCTCACGGCCATGCGGGATCGGGCGTCCATCTTCACGCTGCTGTCGGATTCAGCGGCGTATGCTTCAAAGCGGCTACTGACGGATGATGCCTGCATGGCGCAGCTCCTTCACGGCTTTCACGCCGGTAAAAAGTCCACCGATGGAGCCGAGGTAGCCTATGGCTACGAACGGCACGACCATGAGCATCATGGCCGGATTCTCCCGCATGAAGAGCCACGAAAGGCCCAGCGAACCGACTTTGGAAACGATGTCGAACACGGCCGCCCCCAGTACCTTCGTGCCGACGGACGTGCTGTCGCGCATGGCGAGCATGGCCAGTTCGGCGGCAAGAGCAGAGATCAGTATGGGAGGCAGAAGCGTGACGCTTGCTCCCAAGAGGAGCATACTCACGATCATGTTGATGACCGTGAATAGAAAGAGCGTTCCCGGCCTGTTCACACGGCAAAGCATGACCACCAGAAGCATGGTGAACACAAGGTTCTTGCCCATGAGGCTGATAGGATTCATGCCGCCGCCCGCCAGCGCGACCAGAAGCGTGGTGACTTTGGAAGCCGCCGCAAACACGCCGATGACCACAAGGTCCTGCGCACTCCAGCGTGAGAAGATTCGTTTCATGTGAGATTCCAGAAGAATTTTTTCTGGGGGAAATGATTTCCCCCCAGCCCCCCCTCGATTGGTGCGTCCGCTCCCGAGTCTGCGATTCAGGAACGGACGCACGCTCGAATGGGGGACGGAGATTCAGAGAGAACTGAAGGTATCAGGCTCTCTTCTCAGAGTGGATTAGAACTTATAGGTAAGCTTCACGTTGGCGTGGACGCCGGGTTCCATGATGGCGCTGTTGTACTGGTAGCGCTTGTCGAAGATGTTCAGCACTTCGGCGATAAGGGAGAATTCCTTGTTCTGGCCGAAGTCGAAGCCAAGGGAGATGTTGGCAGTGGTGAAGCCGCCCAGCTCGTAGTTGGAAGAGCCGTCCTTGGAGGCATATTTCGTGGCGGACTGACTGCGCCCGAAGATGTCGGCGCGGAAGTCGTACTGGGGATGCAGAGCCTTGGCATAGCGCAGGCCGTAGCGGCCCACGAGGGCGGGAGTAGCGGTGTCGTAGGTCTTCCAGCCGTCGCCGTCGTCATACTGGCGGCGCATCCAGGTGGCGGTCACATAGGGGGTGAACTGGCCCCAGCTCGTGTCGAAACTGTGGTTCAGGGAAAGTTCGGTGCCGAAGGTCTTGGCAGAGGCTACGTTGGTGTAGGTGTATTCTTCCTCACTGTTCGGCAGAAGTACGGAAGCAATGTAATCGTCGGCATCGGAGTAGAACAGTGCCACGTCAAGGTTGGTCTTGCCGGGATTCCAGCGTGCGCCGATTTCAAAGTTGTTGGAGGTTTCGGGGTCGAGGTCGGGGTTGCCCCACACAGTGCCGCCACCCATGGCCGTGCCGATGTACTTTTCGGTCAGGTTCGGTACGCGGAAGCCCTGAGCCCAGCTGGCGCGAAGAGCGAGGTCTTCGATGCCCGTCCACACGAGGCCCACATTGAACACCGGGCGGGATTCGGAATCGTCACCGGTGGGAAGTATGGTATTTCCTACATTGGGCGAGCTCCCCAGCTCTTCTCCTCGAGTGAGTTCTGTCTTTACGTGAGTCCAGCGCACACCATAGGTAAGAGTAAGGTCGGCGGGAAGTTGCGTTTCCATGGAAGCGAAAACCGACTGGTTGAGCTGATTACCCTCGTAAAGTTTATCAGTATAGAACATGACTCCCATCTGAGGAAGTTGTCTCAAAATCATATCTGCCCTACCCGAGGAATCGAGTTTATCGTAGTTCAGCTCATAACCAGTTACGAGGAAATGGCTGTCTCCGAGCTGCCAGTCGGTCTGAAGGGAAAAGCCTTTGCTTCTGGTAATATTGTTCGCGTAGTTATCCACAATAAAAGGCATTGCGGAGTCCGCCAGATTCACATAGTTCCGCATATCCTTTTCAGACTTCTGGTAGTAGGCATCGAAGCGAACGCGGGTGAGGTATTCGTTCACTTCCTTGAGT
>JAFWYI010000246.1 GCA_017522745.1 Mailhella sp. | reverse complement strand
GGAAGTAGCCCTGCATGCCGCCAGCCAGAGCGATCACGCCTACAGCGGCAGTGAAGATGGACTGGATGATGGTAGGCCAGTCGCCCATGAGGAGGAGTGACGGCTCGAACACGAACATGAAGGGGATGATGTAGGCTACGATGCCCAGCCGGAAGGCCTGGAAGCCCGTGGTCATGGCGTTCGCCTTGGCTATTGATGCCCCGGCATATGCGGAAAGGCAGACAGGGGGCGTGATCTCAGAGAGGATGGCGTAGTACAGCACGAAGAGGTGGGCCGCCACAGTGGGGATGCCCAGCTTCATGAGTGCAGGTGCGCCGAGCGTGGCAACGATGATGTATGCAGGCGTAGAAGGCACGCCCATACCGAGGACGAAGCAGGTCAGCATGAGCAGCACGAGCAGGAAGATCATGTTGAACTGTCCGATATCAGTGATGATGCTGATGAACTTGTAGCCCACGCCGGTGATGGAGACGGAAGCTACGATGATACCGGCACAGGCGGAACAGGCCGAGATCATGAGCGCACTGCGCGAAGTGGATTCCAGCGTTTCGAGCAGACGCTTGAAGGTGAAGCGGGTCTCGCGGCTGAAGCTGGAAACGATGAGGATGCTGAGGATGGCGATGAATGCGGAGTTGATGACGCTTCGGCCGGAAATGAGGAAGTAGATGAGGATAAGGATGGGGATCATGTGGTACAGGCGGCGCACCACGCTCTTTGTATCCGGTATCTGATCTTCCGGCATGACGCCCACATTGAACTTCACAGCTTCATAGTGGATCATCATGAACAGGGCGAAATAATAAAGGATAGAGGGAAGGAGGGCTGCAGTGGCTACGGCAAGGTAGCCTGCGCCGGTGATGTCTGCCATGACGAACGCAGTGGCGCCCATGACGGGAGGCATGAGCTGGCCGCCTGCGGAAGAAACGGCTTCCACGGCACCGGCGAAGTGAGGCGCATAGCCCACACGCTTCATGAGCGGGATGGTGAAGGTGCCGGTGGAGTACACGTTAGCCACAGACGAACCGGAAATGGAGCCAAACAGCGCCGATGCGAAGATGGACACCTTGGCAGGGCCACCCTTGGCGCGGCGAGTGGCCACGCAGGCGATGTCGAGGAAGACCTGTCCGAGTCCGGCGTTCTGGAGGAAGGAGCCGAACATCACGAAGGCGAAGATCATGGTAGACGAAACGGCCAGCGGGATACCGTAAAGGCCTTCCGTGACAAGATACATCTGTTCACAGAGCATCTTGAAGCTCACGCCTTCATGGCGCAGGGGGCCGGGCAGCATGTTGCCGAACAGGGCATAGAGCAGGAAGCAGACGGAAACGATGACCAGAGGTATGCCGGCCACGCGGCGTGTGGCTTCCAGAACGAGCACCACGGCCACACAGGCTGCCAGTGCTTCCGTATCTGTCACGGGATCGATATAGCGGATTCTTTCAAGATAATAGTCGATATCGGATATGATGAAGTACGAGGACCAGATAGCCCCTGCTATCAGCACAAGGTCGAGCATCAGCCAGAAGGGGTGTTCCTTCTCCCCTTCTTCCAGTTTGCGAGGAGGCAGATACATGAACACCAGAGTCAGCACGACGCCAAGGTGCAGGGTGCGGTGCAGCTGAGAGTCCAGGATGCCGAAGCCGCCGGTAAACCAGATCTGGTAAAGGGCGAGGCCGATGGCCAGGACTGTGATTATGGGTTTCAAAGTTTTTCTTGTGATCATACTACCCTCGTAACGCCAACATGAATCCGAAAGGCTTTGCAGCCTTTGCTCTGCCCAAACGAAAAGGCCAGAATCTTTTTTTATGGTGCAAGAACCATGCCAAGAAGGCGTGAGAGGCAAAAGAGTAAATAATACGCTGGGATATTGGTTTGTACTTCTTGTTGAGTGTTGATAAAAGTGTCCGATTTTGTAGTGTAATCGTACATGTTCGATTTTATTATGTAGTATTTTTGTACAATTTGTCGCTTGTTTTGCGAGGATAGGGCTTCGTGTGGTGAGATTAAAAAGTGTGTATTTTCAATAGATAATCGTATTTCCCCTTTTTACTGTTTCTCTGGAAATATGTCGGGACATGTTACGCTGGTAACTATCTTTTTGATTTTTGTCGATGATGGTCTTGATTTCGTACACTTGGTGTGTTAGACTCGTAAAATTCGCTCACATTTTTTCATAACGGGTCACATCATGAACGGCGCCCTTCGTAATGACAGATACAGCATGGAAAGCATCCGGGAACAGTGGGAATCGTTTCAGAATGGCGATACGCCGGACCCTGCTGTCATACGTGACAGCCTCCACGCCTCATGGGTGCGCTCACGTCAGTACGGCGTAGACCCCTTCAGCCGCAGGAGGGAGTTCGTTTCCCCAGCGGAGCTGAATGACATACTCGAACAGAACAGGGATCTCGTCAGCTCCGCCGTCAACATCATGGGTAAGCTCTATCAGTCCATCGAAGCGCTGGATGGTACCATCACGTTGGCGGATAAGGACGGTGTGGTCCTCTATTCTTGCCAGCCGAACGGACTTGCGCCTGCGCCGTCCCATGTCATCGGGGACATCCTTTCGGAGCAGGTCTGCGGTACCAACGGTATCGGCACCTGCCTTGTGGAAAAACATCCGGTGGAGCTCATCGGAGCCGAACACTACAGCCGGGAAGAACACTCGTGGTATTGTTCTTCGGCCCCTGTGTACGACAGCAAATCGAACATCATCGGTGTGTTCAACATCTCCATCCCCTGCGGGAACCGCCCTTATTATCAGACCAGCGGCCTCGTTGGCGCCATTGCCCACGCCATCACGGAGCAGATATTCCTTTCAGAGCTGCTTTCCGAACAGCTCGCCATCCTCAATCAGCTCAACGAAGGAGTCATCGTCCTTAATGCGGACGGTGTCATCAAGTCCATCAATAAAAAGGCGTGCGCCATACTCCATCCCGCCATTTCCCCGGAGGGGCAGAATTTCCGGCGCATCTTCCATACGCAGGACGCCCTCTTCCCCGAAATGGGGCGAAGCTCCTTCCAGAACAAAGAGGTGACGTTCATCAGCGGCATACACAGCGTGTCGTGCCAGCTTTCCTGTTCTCCTCTGCCAGGTGGCGGTTGTGTACTCATCCTGCAGAAAAGCAATCGCATGCAGGAACTTGCCTCCCGCACCATAGGCGCAAAGGCCGTGTATACCTTCGACCGCATACTCGGTGAGTCGGAAAGCATAAAGAAGGCCATACAGCTTGGGAAGAACGCCGCCAAAAGCGATATAACGACGCTCATCCTTGGGGAATCCGGTACAGGCAAGGAGCTTTTCGCGCAGTCGATACACAACGCAGGTTCGCGGCATAATGCACCGTTCATCGTGGTGAACTGCGGCGCCATCCCTAGGAACCTCGTGCAGTCAGAACTCTTCGGCTATAGCGAAGGCAGCTTCACCGGCGCAATGCGGCAGGGCAAACCCGGTAAGTTCGAACTCGCTGACGGCGGGACCATCTTCCTCGATGAAATAGGGGAAATGCCGCTGGACGCGCAGGTCAGCCTGCTTCGCCTGCTGCAGAACGGCGAAGTCACCCGAGTGGGCAGCAAGCGTTCACGCTATGTGAACGTACGTGTCATCGCCGCTACCAACCGTGATCTGGAGGAAGCCCTGAACCAGAAGGCGTTCAGGCAGGATCTGTATTATCGCCTCAATGCTTTCATCCTTCCCATCCCGCCGCTGAATGCACGCTACGATGACGTGTGCCTTCTGGCCGACAACTTTCTGCAGAAATTCTCCAGTACGCTCGGCAAGCATGTCGTCGGCTTCGAGGAAAGCGTCTATCCTCTGCTGCGGTCCTACAGCTGGCCGGGCAATGTGCGCGAGCTTGAAAACTGCATCGAACGCGCCGTAGCCATCGCGGAAGGTGAACACATACGTCCCATCGACCTGCCCGCGCATATTATGAATCAGATGCCGGCCCCGGTGGTCTCCTCCTACGGACGCCTGAAGAACAGTGAACGTGAGACTATCTGTCATACTCTCGCGGAAAACAACTGGAACCTGCGGAAAAGTGCTGTGGCGTTGGGCATATCGAGAAGCACGCTCTATCTCAAGATCAAAAAATTCGGCATCGAGCGGCAGTAACAAAGAAAGTGCAGACAGGCTCAGAGTATCACGATCCAACAAGCTGATGTTGCAGTATAGTTCCTTGTGCGAAAGATCAGCCTATCAGTGATGTGAGTGATGCGCCTGTCCTGATGCCGAGGGTATTTACTCGACATTTTGTAGAAAAAAAGGCAGACTTCGAAATCTCGGATACAGGGATATGGATGCGGGTCTTGCCCCTGTTCGAGTACAATCTTTATATAAGGAAGTAAGTATGCGTACTAAGATCGTTGCCACTATCGGGCCTGCTACCTGCACGCGCGATAAGATCGCTCAGCTGGCTGAAGCCGGTGTTTCTGTTTTCCGCCTGAACTTCTCGCACGGTGACCCTGAGTTTTTCCGTAAGGTCATCACCGCTATCCGCGAAGTCGAAAAGGAAATGGGCCGTCCTCTGACCATCATGCAGGATCTCCCCGGCCCCAAGATCCGTATCGGCCTCCTGCCCGAAGGCAAGTTCGTCCTCAAGCAGGGGGACAAGCTCACCCTCGGCCGTGAGCGTCAGGAAAAGGAAGACCTTCCTTTCATCCCCTTCGACCATCCCACCATCCTCGCTTCTCTTGTGACGGGCGATGTCCTCGTACTGGCGGACGGCGGTCTGCGTTTCCGCGTGGAAGAAAAGGTGGCGGATGAACGCTTCATCATCACCGCGCTCGATAACGGTACCATCTCTTCCCGTAAGGGGCTTGCTCTGCCCGGCAAGTCCATCGCTCTTCCCGCTATCACCGACAACGATCGCGAACGTCTTGCCGTTGGCATGGATCTCGGCGTGGACGCTGTGGCCATCTCCTTCGTGCAGACCGTGCAGGACGTGCATGACATCAAGGCTCTTCTGCATTCCTACGGTCGCGGCGATATCCCCGTGGTAGCCAAGCTGGAACGTCAGAACGCCGCTGTGGACAATCTGGAAGAGATCGTGAACGCTGCCGATGTCATCATGGTGGCTCGTGGCGACCTTGGTGTGGAATGTTCCATGGCTGAACTTCCTGCCCTCCAGAAGCGCATCATCAAGACCTGCAACAAGGCCGGCAAGCCCGTCATCGTTGCAACGCAGATGCTCCTCTCCATGGTGAACGCTCCTGTTCCCACCCGCGCTGAAGTCACCGACGTGGCCAACGCCGTGCTTGATGGCGCCGACTGCGTCATGCTTTCCGACGAGACCGCCGCTGGCAACTATCCCGTGGAAGCCGTGCAGTACATGCGCCAGATCACTGATGAAGCTGAAAAGTACCTCATTTCCAAGGGTAAGCTCTACGCTCCCATCGACAAGAACGACGTTTCCCGCTTCATCGCCTACACCGCCTGCCTGCTCGCCAACTCCGTGGGTGCCAAGTCCATCGTGGCCCATTCCGTTTCCGGCGGTGCCGCCCGCATGCTGGTCGAATGTCGTCCCAGCCAGACCATCTACGCTCTTACCCACAGCTCCGTTGTGGAACATGCGCTGAATTTCGTGTGGGGCGTGCAGCCTTACTTCCTGCCCTCTGG
>JAFWYI010000245.1 GCA_017522745.1 Mailhella sp. | reverse complement strand
TCTCGGTTCCAAGGCATTAAACCCGCACCCGCAGGCATCACCTATAATTTCGATCGCTGGTGGGTGCCCAGTGTGCTTCAGAAATAGCAGGTTCCTATGAGTCAGGTCATCCTCAATTCAGCAGCAGAGGCAGAGAAGCAGGCAGTTTCATCTCAGGAGAACGCCCCTGTAAAAATGGTGATCTCACCTATTACCGGCGAGATGCATAAGGCCGCCAAGGTACCTACGGCCGATGAGATCGTCGAGCAGCTGGCGATGCATTGCCCTGACGCCGATACCGATATGGTGCGCCGTGCCTACGACTACGCTTCTGCCGCTCATGCCGGGCAGCTGCGTCTGTCTGGCGACCCTTATATCATGCACCCTGCATCCGTGGCCTATACTCTGGCTGAAATGGGCTTCGACGAACACTCTGTAGCCGCCGGTCTTCTGCATGATACGGTGGAAGACACCGACTCCTCCATCGACGAACTCGACGAACTGTTCGGCGAGCAGGTCGCCGACATCGTGGACGGTGTGACGAAGATCAACATCATGACCTTCGATACCAAAGAGGAAGCGCAGGCGGAAAATATCCGTAAGATGATACTTTCCATGGCTCACGATATCCGTGTGCCCGTGGTAAAGCTGGCTGACCGCCTGCATAACATGAGTACTCTGGATTTTCAGAAGCTCCATAAGCAGCAGCGTATTTCCAAAGAAACCATGGATATCTACGCGCCGCTCGCCAACCGTCTCGGCCTGCACCAGTTCAAGCAGAAACTCGAAGACCTCAGTTTCCGCTATCTTCAGCCGGACGCCTATGCCGAGATCACCAACTGGCTCACGGAAAACCAGATCGTAGAACGCAAGCTCATCTCCAAGGTCATCGACAAGATCGAAGGGATCATGATCGAAAACCGCATCAATGGGCGTGTGTTCGGCCGTATCAAGCAGACCTACAGCATCTATCGCAAGATGACCGCGCAGAAGACGCCGCTGGACGAGATGCACGACATCATCGCCTTCCGCGTCATCGTGCAGGACCTGCGCGACTGCTATGCCATGCTCGGCCTCGTGCATGTACTCTGGAAGCCGGTTTCCGGGCGCTTCAAAGATTATATCTCCATGCCCAAGGCCAACGGCTACCAGTCTCTGCACACCACGGTGATGGGTCCCGAAGGTGAACGTATCGAGATCCAGATACGTACCGAGGAAATGAACAACATGGCAGAACATGGTGTGGCCGCGCACTGGATGTATAAAGAGCGCAACCATGCCATTTCTATGCAGGATATGCCTCAGTTCCAGTGGCTGCGTGACCTCATGGAACGCCAGCGCGACGAAACGGACTCCAAGGAGTTCATGAGTTCGCTGCGCATGGACCTGTTCAATGATGAAATATACGTGTTCACTCCGCAAGGCTCCGTGAAACAGCTTCCTAAGGGGGCAACATCTCTTGACTTCGCCTTCCTCATCCATTCGGATGTAGGTTTCCATTGCGTGGGCGCCAAGATCAATGGCAAGTTGGAACCCTTTGCCACACCGCTCAAAAATGGCGATATGGTCGAGATCATCACTGACAAGAATCGCCATCCCCATCGCGATTGGCTGAAGATCGTCAAGACCTCCAAGGCGCGCAGCCGCATCCAGCATTACCTTCGCACGGAAGAGCGCGTTGCCGCTATCGCTCTTGGCAAGGAACTTCTGGAAAAAGAAGGCCGCAGAATGGACTTCAATGCTCCTAAGGCGGCGAAAGACGGCAGACTCCAGCTTGTCGTTCCCGAGTTCTCACTCAACACGCTTGACGATCTTTTTGCTAACGTCGGCACCGGCAAACTTACCCCCAAGAAAGTACTCCAGCGTCTTCTCGGCATCCTGAATCCCAAGCAGGAAGTACCTGAAGAACCCGCCATCACGCCCATTAAAGCCGGGGAAACGAGTAAGAAAGCCGCTGACGGCATCACCATCAAAGGTATCGAGGATACCCTCATCCACTTTGCCAAGTGCTGTAAGCCTGTTCCCGGCGATCAGGTCGTGGGCTTCATCAGCCGTGGTCGTGGCGTCATCGTGCATACGGCGAACTGCCCGCATGTTCAGAATCTTGAGTCCGAACGCCTCATTTCCGTGAACTGGAACAACGAGGAAAGCAAGCCGTTCCCGGCCGAGATCACTATCCTTGGCCACAACGAGAAGGGCCTGCTTGCCAAGATAAGCCTTGCTTTCGTACAGCAGGACGTGAACATCGACGCTCTGGAGATAACCTCTTCTGTAGACGGCCGCTCGCATATGCACTTTACTGTGGAAGTTCGCGATGCCGCCCACCTTTATAAGACCATGGACAAACTCCGTGCCATCGAACACGTACTCGAAGTACGCCGTGGCCTGTCGAGCTTTGACGAATAATAAAAGCTAGTAGCTTCATAAAAAAGAAAGCCGATGCCTCCTTCCGAGTGCAACGGCTTTCTTTTTTATACTGTGTTATCGGCGTTTAAGGATTATCTGCGTGATCTCAGAAGGGACGCCGAGGCGGCAGGAAAATCCAGCCCATAAGCCCGTTCCCGATGAAACATAAAGCTGACCATTCTCGGTTGTGTAGAGGCCTCGCACGTATCCGCCGTTATAATGGGCGATGAGCGGAGCCAGAAAGAAAAGCGATCCGCCGTGAGTATGGCCGGAAAGCTGAAGATCGACCGCGGCAGGAAGTATCCCTTCTAAATATGGTTGGTGCGCAAGAAGAATGCGAGGCGAGGCTGGCGCTCCTGCAAAAGCCTGAGCAGGGGAGGGGCCGGAACGCCCGAAACGCGACGACGCCCGATCCGTGACCCCACCGATCACAAGCCCACCCGGCAGGACGCGATGTTCGTTGCTGAGCATGGTTATCCCCAGCGATGTGAACACGGGCCGCCACCCCGGCGCGTTATAATAGTTTTCGTGATTGCCTTCGACACCGAAAACACCGAATTTTGCACGCAGTTTTTCGAGCGGCTGCACATCAGCACGAAGTTCATCGGGGAGGCCATCGATAAAATCGCCTGTGATAACAACGAGAGCAGGCGAGAGCGTATTCGCTTTTTCAACGACTTCACTGAGCCACCTGTTTTTGAACAAGGGGCCGATGTGGATATCGCTGAGCTGGACAAGAGAAAAACCTTCAAGTTCTACTGGAAGATTTTCAATACGTACTTCAACGGTCCTGACATCGGGAACCCGAACGGCCTGATATGTTCCCCATAGTCCAGCACAAAGGGATGCGGCAACGAAAACAGCACATCGAAGACCTGCCGTAGCAGGAATATGCCATTTTTTCCCGAAAAAACACCCGATACGGCACAGCAGTACAGTCAGATCCTTGAGTAGCGCGAGGAAGAAAAGGATGACCAGACTCGCATAAAGCGCCTCAGCGACCAGAAGTACAGGCACAGGAAGGATGGGGCGGAAAAAAGAACCACCGACGACCTCATAGAAAATATATTTCATGCCGACCGTCAGAAGCAGTATCCCCAGCGCCGCTTTATGCGCTTTACTGATGCGGAGCGGCCACACAAGACTGAAGAAAATATATGCGGTCATGACAACGGAAGGGAGAAGAAGACGCATACAAACTCGCAATCAGATAAAACGGTTGAAAAAATTCCAGCCTTAGACGCCTTGGTAGAAATGCAATAAAAAAGCTCAAAAATCCCGAGCCGTTATGATATGTCCATATTTTTCTTGCGCGGGTATCACCGTTGACCTGTGTGTCCGTGTGTAGGAGGGGG
>JAFWYI010000244.1 GCA_017522745.1 Mailhella sp. | reverse complement strand
CGTGCCCCCTGGGATGAAGAGGTCGTGTCCGAGAACAACGCTCAGGCGAGCCAGTCGGAAAAAGAAGATACTGAAGAGGGCGCTGCTGTTCCCGCATCTCGCAAAGGAGAGTGGGATTTCGGTTGCCCCGATGATGTCCGCAAGAACTGAAGAGGGATTCCTGATCCCTCGTATCCGGGCTTTCACGCCCCGTGTATCAATAACAGGAGAACGCTCATGGAACTGATGAAACTGGGCCGCAATCTTGCTTTTTTGTCCCTTCCGCTGATGCTTACCGCTTGTGTGACTACCAGCGAACATGAAGCGCTTCAGGCTCAGGTGAGCCAGATGAACCGTCAGATGAGTACCAGTCAGACCAGCCAGGCCGACAGCTGGTCTCAGCTTGTGGAACTGCGTCAGGAAGTTGCCGAACTCCGCGGTCAGATCGACACGCTGAACAATGCGCTCCAGCGAGTCGGCGGCGCACAGAAGCTGGCTGAAACGCAGGCTCTCCATGGCCGCGCTCTGCACATGCTCGAAAGCCAGATGGCTCTCGACCTTCAGCTCTCGGCTCCTGTCACGGCTGAACCTGAACTCAATGTCATCAATATGTCTGGCGTGCCTGCCGCCCCCCAGGCGGCTCCTGCGGCTCCTACCGCCCCTGCCGGCATCCCCGCTGAGTTCGCGGCCATCCCCGTGGCTCCTGATGCTCAGAAGGCTCAGCCTGCCGATATGGCGCAGGCTCTGTATGACAGCGGTATGAATCAGTTCAATACCCGTCAGTATCAGGCCGCGCTTCGCTCCTTCAGCGACTTCACCAAAACGTATCCCAAGCACAAGCTCGCTTCCAACGCCTGGTTCTGGCAGGGCGAATGCAATTATCAGCTGCGTGACTACGCCGCTGCCGCACTTGCCTATGAGAATGTCATTTCCGGTTTTCCCAACAGCGTGAAGGCTCCTGCCTCCTACCTGAAGCAGGGGATGTGCTTCCTCCAGCTCGGCAAAAAGGCCGCCGCCAAGCAGCGCCTGCGTGAGCTGACGAAGAAGTTTCCCAAGGCTCCCGAAACTACTCGCGCCAAGCAGGTGATGAAGCAGAATAATCTGTAAGACCTTTGCAGACAGAAGAGGCCCGGATCATCCGGGCCTCTTCTCTTATGCGGATCGTTTATCCTTTCTAGCTACGCATAAAAAAAGGCCCTCCGATGGATACCGGAAGGGCCTTCTTTGTTATGTAGCAGTGTGACTATGCTTTTGCCAGTTTGAAGCGTATGCGGAGTACGCCGTCGCCTCCATCCTCGCCAGGTTTCCATTCGTGGGATACCCAGAGGAATTCTCCACATTCCCCGGTCCTGGAAACATGCTCACCGATACAGGGACAGGAGTCGAGTACGGTTTCCGGCTGGTCGGGGTCACCGATATAGACGATGCGGAGCGTATCGCCGGCGCTTTCCGGCAGGCGGCCCAGATTATAGCGGGTGGCGGCTTCCTCGCGGGGCATTTCTCTGGCGACGACAGGCAGGTCTGCCCTGATGACGGCATTGACTTCAGCGGCGAGTTCGGCGGCCTCCTCGGCGCTGAGGTCGTGTGGGAAGTGGAAGTCCACCTTGCTTTTGTTGGCGTTGATATGCGTGGAGAAACAGCGCGGGCAGCCATAACGGCGGATAAGCACTCCGCTCAGGGCGTGTTCGGCCGTATGCATGCGCGGATCGTATTCTTTTGCCATGATTTCCTCGTCAAAAGGGCCCGCACCGAAGCACAGGCCCTTTTTGTTCAATGTGATGTCAGCAGATTACTTGCTTTCGTTCCACACGGTGATACCGCGCTGATCGGGAAGCTGTTCGGGATGGAACACAGGGTTGGCGATGCCGGCCTTCTTCTGAGCCTGATAATCCTTGAGGGCGATGAAGGCATTGCGACCGAGGATAGTGATAGCAACGAGGTTCACGAGAGCCATGAGCGCCATGAACAGGTCAGCGAGGTTCCAGACGAAGGGAAGGGGAGCCAGAGAACCGAAGGCCACCATGAGCACGCAGAGAGCGCGGAAGATGAAGAGCCAGATGGGCTTTTCGCTGAAGAACTGGATGTTGCTTTCACCATAGTAGTAGTTGCCGGCAATGGAGCTGAAGGCGAACATGAACACCATGATGGTGATGAGTACGCCGGCAAAGCTGCCAAGTTCACTGCTGAGGGCGAACTGTACGAGGGCGACACCCTTCTGACCAGCGTCGGCATAGCCGTCAAAGAGGAGGACGATGCAGGCGGAGGCGGTGCAGACGACCATGGTGTCCACGAACACGCCGAGAGCCTGGACGAGGCCCTGCTTGACGGGATGGCTCACATTGGCGGTGGCGGCGGCGTTGGGCACGGAACCCATACCGGCTTCGTTGGAGAAGAGGCCGCGCTTGGCGCCGGTGAGGATAGCTACGGAGATACCGCCGATGGCAGCGTCAGGGGAGAAGGCCTGGGACACGATGGTGGCGATCATGCCGGGCACTTCGGTGATGTTCAGGATGATGACGATGAAGGCCATGAGCAGGTAGGAGGTGGCCATGACGGGCACGAGCCAGCTGCTCAGGGCGGCGATGCGCTTGATGCCGCCGAAGATGACCACGCCGGAGACGGCGGTAAGGGCAACGCAGATGGCGTACTTATTGATGCCGAACTGGCTGTTCAGAGCGTCGGTGATGGTGTTGGACTGCACCGAGTTGAAGCACATACCGAAGGTCACGGAAATGAGGATAGCGAACAGCGCCGCGGCCTTGGCGTTGCCGAGGCAGTTCTTGATGTAGTAGGCAGGACCGCCGCGGAAGCCACCGGTGAGCGGGTCGCGCACCTTGTAGATCTGGGCAAGCGTGCTTTCCACAAAACCGGAAGCAGCGCCGAGCAGGGCGATGACCCACATCCAGAAGATAGCGCCGGGGCCGCCGACCATGATAGCGATGGCGATACCTGCGATGTTGCCCACGCCTACGCGGGAAGCGGTGCTGATGCAGAAAGCCTGGAAGGAGCTGATATGGCCGCCTTCCTTGTTGGTACCTTCCTTGAGCAGGCGGCACATTTCACCCAGCATAGAGAGCTGTGCGAACTTGATGCGTGCGGTGAAGTACAGACCGAGACCCACCAGCATGCCGATGAGTACATACGACCAGAGTATGTTGTTGGACCAGTTGACGAAGCTTTCGATGATAGACATAGCGCTCTTCTCTCCTTGGCGTGAATGAAAAAAATATCCGTTCGATTGTTCACGATATGAACAAAAAAGTCAATCATGCCCGGCAGAATGAGCAGCCAGTTTTGTTGGTAGGCATTGCTTTTCGGGGAATGGGGCAGGCAGAGTTCAAGTGCGAAAAAAAGCGGCAGACCGAAGTCCGCCGCTCAAGTATGATTAGGATAAGGGGGCGAGGAGGGGGATCACTGCAGCCCGAACACACGTTTGATGGTATGCACGGCTTCCAGCGTGAATTCCGGGTTCTTGGTCTCGTGGAACCTGTCCTTCAGGAAGGCGATGGGCTCGTGGTTGAAGCGCCGGATCAGGGACTGCGCCATGATCTCCAGGGCTTCGCGGGTGGTGTCGTCCACATCGCCAAGGCGGTGGAGAGTCTTGGCGAGCTCTTCTTCCATGATGCGCTGGCCGCGTTCGCCGAGAGCAACGATGGTGGGCTGAAGGGCGAGCGAGTCTATCCACTGACGGAAGGAAGCGGTCTCTTCCTCCACGATGGCGCGGGCTTTCACGGCTTCCTCACGGCGTCCGGCGAGATTTTCCTCTACGACTTCCTTGAGATCGTCGATATCGTACAGGTAGATATTGTCCAGCGTGTTCACCGAGGGGTCGATGTCACGGGGCATGGCGATATCAATGAGGAACATGGGGCGGTTCTTACGCTTCTTGAGTACATCCCGCATGTCCTTTTCGTGGATGATGGCGTCGGGAGCGCCTGTGGAGCTGATGACGATATCGGTATGCACGAGCTGGTCGAAGAGCTGATCGAAGGGGACGGCTTCACCGCCGAGGCTGGCGGCCAGTTCTTCGGCTTTGGCGTACGTCCGGTTAGAAACACGTACACGGCGCACACCAGCCTGCACCAGATGCATGGCGGCAAGTTCGGCCATTTCGCCGGCACCGATGATGAGCGCTTCGTGCTGGCTCATGTCATCGAAGATGCGTTTGGCTAATTCCACAGCGGCGTAGCTTATGGAGACCGCACTGGAAGCCACGCCCGTTTCGGTGCGTACACGCTTGGCCACGGAGAAGGCTTTGTGCAGGAGGCGGTTCAGGATGGTCCCGGTGGAATTGCATTCACGGGCCTTGGTGTAGGCGGCCTTGAGCTGACCAAGGATCTGCGGTTCGCCCAGTACCAGAGAATCGAGACTGGAAGCCACGCTGAACAGATGACGGATGGCATCGTCGTTACGATACTGGTAGAGGTAGGGTTCCAGTTCATCCACGGTGCGGCCACGAGCGGCGGCCCAGTATTCGAGAGCGCGGCGGCGGGGGGCGTCGCCATCGCCGACCACGAGGACTTCCACGCGGTTGCAGGTGGAGAGGATGAGGGATTCACGCAGGCCTTCGCCGTTGGGGATAGCCCATGTTTCCGGGGAACAGAAGTTGGTGAGCGCGAATTTCTCGCGAACTTCCACGGCTGCGGTGCGGTGATTGATGCCGATGAGATGGATAGTGCTGTTCATGATATCCTGAAGAGTAGTCGCGAAGGGAGAAAAGGCAGCCTAGAAGCCGTGCTGGGTGGAAAAAACGGTGTTCACCACGAACATGGAGAACAGGGAGGCGGCAAAAATGGCGATGGCCAGCATGGCAGGTTTGCGGCCTCGCCAGCCCAGAGCCTGACGCTGATGGAAAAGCAGGGCGTACACGGCGAGGATAACAAGGGATATCCATACCTTGAGGTCGGCAGTGCCGAAGCTGTGCCACTGGATGCGTGCCCAGAGGAAGCCGCAGAGAACACCAACGGCATAACAGG
>JAFWYI010000243.1 GCA_017522745.1 Mailhella sp. | reverse complement strand
TCCGTGACGGGGGGGGGGCAGACCAGCGCCGAGGGCTTTTTCATTGTAAAAATACGTAGTTATACCTTCTTCGGACGTTCTCCGAAGATATCCGTACCTACGCGGATGATGGTCGCGCCTTCTTCGATGGCCTGACGGTAATCGCCGGACATCCCCATGGAAAGCTCGGGGAGTTCAAGACCGAAACGACGTTCGAGGTCATCGCGCAGTTCACGCAGGCGCGTGAAGTACGGACGCGCCAGCTCGCCTTCGCCGCAGTTCGGCGGCAGGCACATGAGCCCTCTGAGGCGCAGGGAGGCTCCATTCTCAGCCGTGAGCCCACCCTCAAGGAGCGTTTCCACGAAGGTCGGAAGCTCTGCAGGGGCAACTCCGGACTTCTGCGGCTCCTCGCCGATATTCACCTGAATGAGCGTGTCCTGCACCTTGCCTTCCGGCAGACGCCGGAGGATGGCCCGGGCCAGCGCCTCCGTGCCCAGCGTATGGAGCAGGGAAAAATTCCCGGCGACTTCCTTGGCCTTATTGGTCTGCACCGGGCCTGTGGCGTGCCAGCGGATATCGAGGCTGGCAAGTTCGGCCTGTTTGGCGCGGGCCTCCTGCATATAATTCTCGCCGAAATCCCTCTGCCCAAGGTGGAACAGCTCTGCGATCGCCGAGGCAGGCTGATATTTGGAAATAGCCAGAAGGCATACGGATCCCGGCTCGCGGCCAGCGGCCTTCTCAGCCTCGGCCTTGCCATCCAGTACTCTGCGCCAGCGCTGTTCAAGCTCAGTCATGGTGATAGCTCCGTTCGCGGTGAATCGCATGAAAAAAGGGCAGTCCTTTCAGGCCGCCCTTCAAATCCTTAGTCTTCGAAACCGAGGTCGTGGAGAAGTTCGGTGTCTTCCACCCAGTTGTCCTTCACCTTGACCCAGAGCTGGAGATGCACCTTACCACCGACGAGAGCCGTGATATCCTTACGGGCGGCAGTGCCGATCTCCTTGATGGTAGCACCGGCGCGGCCGATGACCATGGCCTTGTGAGAAGGACGCTGCACGAAGATGACGGCGTGGATGACGGTAAGATCGCGTTCAGGATCTTCTTCCCAGGCTTCGATATCCACGGCAGTGGTGTACGGCACTTCCTGACGCAGATGTTCGAACACCTTCTCGCGCACGATCTCGGCAACGAGGAAGCGGGTGGGTGCCGTGGAAAGCTGATCTTCGGGGAACTGCGCTTCACCTTCGGGCATCATGCCGGCGATGATCTTCTTCAGCTGATCGAGGCCGTCCTTGGTCATGGCGGACATGGGGAAGATCTCGGCCTTGGGGAAATATTCCTGCAGCTTTATCAGCAGGGGAAGCATCTTGGACTTGTCATGGAAGAGGTCGACCTTGTTGACCACCACGAGCTGAGGACGATCATCTTCCATGAGCGCATCGCGCAGAGACTTGATGTCGCGGTCGAGGAATTCCGGCTTGCGGATATAGAGATCAGAGTCGAGCACCAGCATGACGGCGTGGGCGGCGGCCATGCTCTGCCAAGCGGCCTGGCTCATCATCTTGCTCAGATGACCGCGCTGCTGCTGGCGGGAATGGTTCACACCGGGGGTATCCATGAAGATAACCTGAGCGCCAGGTTCAGACATGATGCCCACGATACGGCTGCGGGTGGTCTGCGGCTTGGAGGTCACGATGCTGATCTTCTGGCCCAGAAGGGCGTTGAGCAGGGTGGACTTGCCAGCATTGGGCGGACCCATGAGGGCGACCCAGCCGCAGCGATGTTCGTTCTTGATAGTAGCCATGAAATCTCCGAAATAATTTGTATGAGGCATAGCCTCTTGCTTGCGAAAGGACTGTTCAGATTGAACTACACAGAGCCGGACGTCAAGAGCCAAAATCCTCACTTCCGTCATCCGTCCCGTCAGGAAGGCAGGATTCCTCAAGATAGACGCAGAAATCATCCATCTCGGGGCTATGGTCGAAACCCATGATATGCCCCATCCCATGCGCCAGAAGCCGCCGGGCATGGACTTCCACGTCCTGTCCGTACAGCACGGCTTCGCGCTCCATGGTATCAGCACTCAGAAAAAGCGTGCCGAGGCTCTCACCATCCCCGGGAAAGCTCAGGATGTTCGTGGGGCCAGTGCATCCCAGATTTCTGGCATTGACCGCTGCGATATCGCCGTCGCCCGCCACAATGAGTTCCACATCCAGCTCCTCAGGGGAACGCCCCGCGGTATCATCGTCACCACGCGGCCCGAAGCCCTGCCCTGGGAGCATGGACGCCTGCGATGCCGCCTCCATCATACGCGTCATCCATGTCTTCCACTCCATACGGCAGAAGCGGCAGGGACGGAGCATGGACACCCGGATATTCCCGCTCATGCCCTGCTCTCCGGTGATGACTTTCCACCAACGGACGAGGAAGGCATGACTCCAGCGGAGGAACGTTCCACCACCCATTCCACTTTCAATTCCTCGGCGTCATCGGCAGACGCTTCCACTTTCTCCTCTTCCTTGGGCTTAGGCTTGGGCTTCTGAGCGTCAGGATAGGCTATGCGCTGATGGAACTGCCCGGTGATAATACGCACGAACTGTTCGATGAGCTTGTTCAGGTCACGGAACGTGAGGTCGGATTCATCGAGCTGTCCTTCCGCGTATACGCCTTTGACTATCTTGGTCACGTGGGCGCGGATGCGGGCAGGCGTAGGATCGACCAGCAGGCGGCTGGAGGCTTCGACCGCATCTGCCAGCATGACGAGCGCGGCTTCCTTGCTCTGCGGACGAGGACCGGGATAGGAGTAGTCCTGCAGATCAGGATTCTCGCCCATCTGCACGGCTTTATTATAAAAATACATAGCGCCGCGCGTACCGTGATGCTGCTGGATGACATCACTGATCTCACGGCCGAGGCGGTATTCCTCTGCCAGTTCCACACCCTGCTTCACGTGCGCGAACAGGATGAGCGCACTCATGGCAGGAGAGAGTTTATCGTGCGGATTGGGGCCGCCGAACTGATTCTCCACGAAGTATTCCGGGCGGGAGATCTTGCCGATGTCGTGATACAGGGCGGCCACCTTGCACAGCAGGCTGTTGGCACCGATGGCCCCGGCTCCGGCTTCCACAAGGTTGGAGACCACCAGCGAGTGATGATAGGTGCCGGGCAGATTCATCATGAGTTCCTGCAGCAGAGGATGCTCAAGATTCATGAGTTCCATCATGCGGAAACGCGTGGTGTAGCCCATCATCATCTCGATGACCGGACTGAGCGCAAAAAGCAGGAACAGCGAGACCACCGCATTGGCGAACAGCGCTATGAGCAGGAGCGGAAGCTGTGTCAGCTCGATGTGCATGGCCAGCGCGGCACCTATGCCGGTAAGCGTCATCCACAGGAAGAGCGGCACACAGCCCCATACGACGTCCTGACGGTTCTGTGCCCGAAGGACCAGCCACGTATTCGTCATGGACGACATGAAGTAGAAGAAGAACAGCGCAAGGTCACCGCGGAAAATGAGCGTGACGAAGAAGGACAGCAGAAGTCCCACGGTACAGTAACGCCGCGCCGCAAAGATAAGCGCCGCAAGGCCAGTTCCGCCAGCAACAGGGAATGCAAACGCGAGGATATGCGCAGCGGAGACCGACGACATGGCGGAAAGCAACCACATCAGGCCCCACGCAGCCCCGCCGAAACCGACCAGCAGGAGCGCTATGAGGTGCTGATCCTTGGTGCGGAGTACCGTCCCCTTGACGCCGCTGGGCGTGATGAACAACCCCAGAAGAAGGAAGAAGCCCAGCAGCAGACAGCCGCTGAACACGGAAAGGTCCACCAGATCGGGAGCCGCGCGGAACAGCGCCTGCAGTTTGAGCTGCTGTTCATGGGTGACCATATCACCAGCGCGAACCAGCACCTCGCCGGTCTGCACCTTGTAGAATACCGGTTCCACGGCGGCCAGCATGTCCGCGTTGCGCTGATTAGTCACTTCCTGATTCACAGCCAGCGTAGGGACCACCATCAGCGGCATGACTTCCTGAAGCATGACCTTGGTGCTGGACTTGAGACCGGTCTCCGCGCGCAGTTTACGACCCAGTGCCACCTTGAACATGCGAAGGTCGCTCAAGCCGCCGGCCTGCGTACGAAGCACTTCGGTACCGCTGTCGAGATCGCGCACGATGGCGGCGTTATCGGTATTGGCGAGCTGGCGCATATCGGCGATGACGCCGTTGGACAGCGTGGACTCCATCCACGGGATCAGCTTGTTCAGCAGGTATTCCTGAACAGGAGCCGACGCCAGCGTGCGGAAGGCCCGCCCTGAGACATCGGAAAGATGCCGTTCGTTGAATCCGAGGCGGACTATCTCAAGCCCCGCATCGTCGAGCCCGCGCTTGTTGATATCATCCAGAAGGCCGAGGCTTTCCTGCCGGAAACGCTCCAGCCCCTTCTTATCAAGGTCGAAGACCATGGGCTGAAGCGCCAGCGCACGGTCGCGGCGGAGCTGGGTCGCCTGCGGGTCTTCCACCAGAAGGTCACGGTCGGCAATCACGTCCTGCGCGGCTATCTCGCCGGCAGGATACACGACGCGGGTCGCGCGCCCGGGCTGTATGGCACAGAGCAGGGACAGCAGCACGAGCGCCGCCGCCAGAGACAGCAGACCCCA
Source organism: Mailhella sp. (assembly GCA_017522745.1). GTDB lineage: Bacteria > Desulfobacterota > Desulfovibrionia > Desulfovibrionales > Desulfovibrionaceae > Mailhella. The sequence goes on along the minus strand of JAFWYI010000243.1, from coordinate 3,123 downwards.
TTCATGATGGTGGTGCAGCACCATGGAGCGGATGTGCCCAAAGAGCTGGGCTACGCTCACAGGGGATATTTTTTTAGTTTTTTTCATACATATCGTAGGCTTCAACGATACGTCCGACCAGCGGATGGCGGACCACATCGGAGCTGTGGAAATGATGGATGGCCACACCGCGAACGTCCTTCAGTACCTGAAGAGCATGAACGAGACCGGAGCGGGTCTCTCCTTCGCTCTCGCCGTCGCGCAGGAAGGCGCGATGTATGGGCGGCAGGTCTATCTGCGTGACGTCACCGGTGATGACGGCGCGGGAACCGAAGCCCATACGTGTGAGGAACATCTTCATCTGTTCACGTGTGGTGTTCTGGGCTTCATCGAGGATGAGGAACGCATCGTTGAGCGTGCGGCCGCGCATGAAGGCAAGAGGGGCCACTTCGATGATGCCCTGCTCCTGCTTCTGCGCAAAGCCCTGCGGACCGAGCATATCGCTCAGCGCATCGTACAGGGGGCGCAGGTAGGGATTCACCTTATCTTCCATATCGCCGGGAAGGAAGCCCAGCTTCTCGCCGGCTTCCACGGCAGGCCGCGTAAGCACGATCTTCTTCACTCGCTTGGCCGCCAGCATGGATATGGCCATGGCCACGGCAAGATAGGTCTTGCCTGTACCCGCAGGACCGGTGGCAAACACGAGTTCGTTACGACGCAGAAGCTCCATGTACTGACGCTGCGACGTATTGCGGGCAAGGATGCTCTTGCGCGGGGAAACGATGACACTGGCTTCGCGGAACATCTTGCTGATGTCCGCCCTGCGGTCGCGGAGCAGAGCCTCGTAGCCCTGCAGCAGATCTTCTCCGCGAACGGTATGCCCGGAGCGCAGAAGCCCATAGCCCTGCGTGAACAGGTTGAGCAGGAGCTCGCGCTGTTCCGGGCGCGGATCGCTCACCGTGAGTTCGGTTCCACGCGTTTGGAGAGAGGCTCCCGACGCATCCGCGATGAGTTCGAGGTGAGCGTTCAAGGGGCCGAAGAGCTGGCTGGCAAGGCTGGCATCGTCAAAGGCCAGCGTTTCCGCAAAGGATGATCTCACGTGCAAATCCTGTTTTTCCGTACTACCGCATAGCGGCCTGAAGTTTTTAAATACGCTAAAAGAAGTAAAGAGTCCACACACGCAAATTTCGGACGAAAAACGGACACCGTGTTCATCGGGAATAAAAAAAATCTAAAAAAATCACATATCTAATTTAAATTTGATTTTAAAGTCAAAACTAACACACTGTTTTTATTGATTAAGAATCTTATCCGTTAATAAAGCAAAATTATATCAGATACTTGCCATAAATCCCCAGAGCCTTTACATTGCCCCATGGCTCTCGTTCAGAGCCTTCCCGTAAGTTTCCGCGGCATGTCCGCTCTCCCTTTCCATAGAGATCGGAGGTATAGTTCTCTATGTCTTTCCCAGTGTTGAAGATAGGCGACCTGACGGCCACCACCCCCATCGTTCAGGGCGGCATGGGCGTCGGCATTTCTCTTTCCCGTCTGGCTTCTGCCGTAGCCAATGAAGGCGGTATCGGCGTCATTGCCGGTGCTATGGTCGGCATGCGTGAAGCAGACGTGGTCTCCAACCCCATCGAAGCCAACGTGCGCGCTCTGCGCCGTGAAATAGAAAAAGCCAAGAGCATGACCTCTGGCATCATCGGCGTGAACATCATGGTGGCTCTCACCACCTTTGCCGATCTGGTACGCGCCTCCGTAGAGGCCGGGGCCGACGTCATTTTCTCCGGGGCCGGTCTGCCCATGGATCTGCCCAAGCTCTACCAGGATACCTGCGAAGCCACCAAGAAGGAATTCCGTACCAAGCTGGTACCCATCGTTTCCTCGGGCCGCGCCGCCACGCTCATTGCCAAGAAGTGGATGGCCAAGACCGGTCTCCTGCCTGACGCTTTCGTGCTGGAAGGCCCCAAGGCCGGCGGTCATCTTGGTTTTGCCCGCGAGAACCTCACGGATGCGAATTTCGCCCTTGAAAACCTCGTCCCCGGCGTGGTGGACGCCGCCAAGGCCCTTGAAGACAAGGCCGGCCGCGCCATCCCCGTCATCGCTGGCGGCGGCGTGTTCAGCGGTGCAGACATTGCAAAAATGATCGGACTCGGTGCTTCCGGTGTGCAGATGGCCACCCGCTTCGTGGCCACCCACGAATGTGATGCCGACATCCGCTTCAAGGAAGCCTATGTGAACGCCAGCGAAGATGATATCACCGTCATCCAGAGCCCTGTCGGCATGCCCGGCCGCGCCCTGAACGGCAAGTTCATCGAAGCCTCCCGCGAAGGCAAGCGTAAGCCCTTCAAGTGCGTATTCCACTGCATCAAGACCTGCGATCCTGAAACCACGCCCTACTGCATCTCCTCTGCCCTCATCAGCGCCATGAAGGGCTACCTCGACAAGGGCTTCGTGTTCTGCGGTTCCAACGTGGGCCGCGTGAAGGAAATCGTTTCCGTCCATGATCTCGTGGATTCCCTGCACAAGGAATACGACGACGCTATGAACTCTTCTCAGGCTCAGGCCTGAGCTTGACGGTGGAACGGCCGTCCCCTCGCCGTTCCGCCCAGTTTTTCCACACGAGCGAGGCTTGTTACTGAAGGATTCTGGGACTTCCGTGATAACGCCGATAAAAAAGGAGTCGCCCTTCATGGTGCGGCTCCTTTTTCATGTTTAAACCGCGAACTGGCCTTCCGTACAGTTGCGGTCACGTCCACTCTATTCTATCCATTCAGAAAAAGTTCAGCTTTTTACCAGACGGAGCCAGCACGATGATAGAACACGTAAGAAAAGACGATATCCCGGACTGCGTACGCGTCATCACGGAAAGTTTTCTTACCGTTGCGAAGGATTTCTCCCTCACACCGGAGAACTCTCCCGGCTTCACCGGCTTCGCCACCACGGAAGAAAAACTCCTCAACCAGCTGGATATAGAACAGCGACCCATGTTCATCTTTCGTGAAAACGGCGTCATCGTCGGCTATTACTCCTTGCAGAAAAAGCACGATCATGACTGCGAATTGAGCAATCTCTCCGTTCTCCCCGCCCACAGGCACAACGGGATAGGGAAAAAACTTCTGGCTCACGCCTTCGCCACGG
>JAFWYI010000242.1 GCA_017522745.1 Mailhella sp. | reverse complement strand
TGCTTCGCGCAGGGCGAGCAGGGCAAAGAGGCTGTCGGCCCCGCCGCTCATGGCAACTGTGATATTCATCCGACAAGGATGCCACCGAGCGGGAAAGAGGGCAAGCGTTTATGATGGTTGATAATCGCTGGCGATAGATTTATGCTTGCATCCTTCCTTAACGAATGAGGTGTGTTATGAAAAAAATACTTCTTTGTGCCCTGCTGGCCGCCGTCACTATGCTTGCCGGCTGTTCCGTCGCTCCTCTCCAGCGTGGACTCGATCCCGCCAGCGGAGCCTTCGTTTCTACGGCCAGACCTGCGATGAGCATCCAGCCTGCCGCGGGCTTCAATGCGCTTGCCTCTGGTGCTACGCTGTGTCGCGTGCCTATCGACAACGCTCTCATCGGCGGGGTCACGACTGAGGTGTGGTTCTCGCTGTATAAGAAGGATGGCGCTCAGCTGGTGGCTATCATGGCGGAATGTGATCCCTACTGGGACTGGAACGTCAGCGCCATGGGCAAGGATTACTACTATCTGCCGCTCCTGTATGATCAGAGCGGGACCATGGTGGGCGATGCTAAGGTCGTGGCGTATGTGCGCTCTGCCGCGCGCGATCCGTGGATGCCGCAGTACGTGGCAGATGGCTCCGGCTGGGAGAAGCCCATGCTGGTTGCTCAGTACGAATGGGTCGATGCTTCCGACTGCACCAAGGTCATCGCAGAATACCGTGAACCGCTTGAAGCCTATGAAGAAGGCATGACCATTCCCGCGGAAGAAGTGACGGCCTTCATCCAGCGAGCCCGCAGTGCCTTCTCTCTGGGCGCTGTTCAGCAGCCTGTGGCCGTGAGCAAAAACCATCATGTGCGCATACCGGACCAGTTCCTCGCGCCCATCATCGGCTCGGTGGCCATGCCCATCGACTTCGAACCGCTGTAAGATTAGCGCTTGACAGTGGGTCGAGCTTCAGATAAGTACGACAGTTCACCTTGTTCGCCGTATGGTGTTTCCGGCAGGAAGTCGGAAGCGGCGGACCTTTGACCGTAAGGAGATCTTACAATGCGCAAAATGGAAACCCTGCTGCTCCTTTCTCCGGAGCTGACTGTGGAAGAGCGCGAAACCATCCTGAAGAACCTGGATGCCATCATTGTTCGCGAAGGCGGCAAGATGCTCCTCGTCGATCAGTGGGGTATGCGCGACCTGGCCTATCCTGTTCGTAAGCAGATGCGTGGCTTCTATGTCCGCCTCGAATACGCCGCTCCTTCTCAGCTCGTTGCTGAACTGGAACGCATCATCCGTATCACCGACGGTATCTTCAAGTTCATGACTGTGAAGCTCGCTGACGCCGTTGAAACTGCCGAGGAGGTCGCGTAATGGCTTTCCGTAAGAAGTTTGCCCCTCGCCGCAAGTTCTGCCGCTTCTGCGCCGACGCTGAACTGGCCCTCGATTACAAGCGTCCCGACATCCTCCGCGATTTCATCACCGAACGCGGTAAGATCGTCGCCCGCCGCATCACTGGCACCTGCGCCAAGCACCAGCGCGCTCTCACCACCGAGATCAAGCGTGCTCGTCAGATGGCTCTGCTGTTCTACACTTCCGCGCATTCCAGCGACGTGAAGAAGAAGACCAACATCTAAGGCGTAGGAGAGCAAAATGAAAGTTATCCTTCGTGCCGACGTTGAAAAGCTCGGTCACCTCGGTGACATCGTCAATGTGAAGCCCGGCTATGGCCGTAACTACCTGCTGCCTCAGCAGCTGGCCAGCCTCGCCACTCCTGCTAACATTCGTGTGTTCGAACTCGAACGCAAGAAGCTGCAGGCCCGTATGGACTCCCTCCGCGCTGCCGCTAACGAAGTGGCTGGCAAGCTCGAAGGCGTGGTCGTGACCATCGCCATGCGCGTGGGCGACAACGACAAGCTGTACGGCTCCGTCACCCCCGCCATGATCGGCGAAGCCCTCGCCGCCATGGGCATCGAAGTGGATCGTCATCGTCTCCTTCTCGACGGTGCCATCCGCACCCTCGGCGAATACTCTGTGCGTGCTCGCCTGCACGCCGACGTTGTGCCCGCCTTCACCGTGAAGGTCGTCTCCGACGAAAAGCGCATCGTTGAAGAAGAAGCTCCTGTGGAAGCTCCTGCTGAAGCCGAAGCCGCCGCTGAATAAGTCTGAACAGGTCTGAGAGCCTGAACAGCCTGATTCGATTTGAAAAATCCCCTGTTCCTTCTGGAGCGGGGGATTTTTTTTGATGATTTTTGAGAGCTTCCCTGATAGTCTGACTTCTACCCGTTTTTACCCGCCAGGGTAACATGTTTCCACGCACCGGAGATGACTCATGGCCGTCAATCCCAATCCCAATCCGAAGACCGACCTTCCCGACCGTGCTCGCGATGACCTTCTGCGCCGGGTGCCTCCGCACAGCGAAGAAGCTGAACAGGCCGTTCTGAGCGGTATCCTGCTCAAGCCCGAGATGCTGCACGAGATCATCGACCAGGTGACGGATGCGGATTTCTATATCCCCGCCCATCGCATCATCTTCAGTGCTTTCATGTCGCTGTATTCTCAGGGAACGCCTGTTGACCACATCACCGTGTTCGACTGGCTGGCCAGCCATAATCAGCTGGAAGCCGCAGGCGGCGCGGTGTACCTTGGTGAGCTGGCACAGGCGGTGGTCAGCGGTGCTAATGCCGCCCACTGGGCCAAGATCGTGCGCGACAAATCCATGCTGCGCTCCCTGATTTCTGCTTCGGCGCAGATCATCAGCAACTGTTACGATTCCTCCAAGGATGTGCCTCTGCTGCTGGATGAATCCGAGCGTTCCATCTTCTCCATCTCTGAACGCTCCAACAGCAAGACCTTCGCGTCCAGCGGCGAACTGGTGCGAACGGTCTTCGATGCGCTCACCGCACGATACAACAACAAAAGCGCCACCACCGGCATCACCACCGGTTATATGCTCCTCGATAAGATGACAGCCGGCCTTCAGCCGACGGACCTCATCATTCTTGCGGCGCGTCCTTCCATGGGTAAGACGGCCTTTGCGTTGAACATGGCCATGCGTGCCGCACTTTCCGGCGGTGCGTCTGTGGCAATCTTCTCGCTGGAAATGAGTGCGGAATCCCTCATGGATCGAATGATGTGCGCCTGGGGGCGTGTGGAGCTTTCCCGCGTGCGTAAAGGCTTCCTTGAGGATGACGACTGGGTGAAGCTCTCCTCTGCCGCCGATGCGCTTTCCCGTGCCAAGATTTTCATCGATGATACCGCAGGTCTTACGCCGCTGGCCCTGCGCGCCCGCTGCCGTCGCCTCAAGGCAGAGCATGGGCTCGATCTGGTGATGGTGGACTACCTCCAGCTCATGCATTCTTCGCGCAACGAATCCCGCGAACTGGAAATTTCGGATATCTCCCGCAACCTCAAGGCGCTGGCCAAGGAAATGAAGGTCCCTGTCATCGCGCTTTCGCAGCTGAACCGTAAAGTGGAAGAACGTACCGATAAGCGTCCTGTGCTTTCCGACCTTCGTGAATCCGGCGCTATCGAACAGGACGCCGACCTTATCATGTTCATCCACCGTGAGGACGCCTACCACAAGAACAAGGAATACGTCCGCACGGGCAAGGCTGAAATCATCATCGGCAAGCATAGAAACGGCCCCACCGGAACGGTGGAACTCGCCTACCGGCCTGAATTCACAGCATTCGACGATCTTGAGACTTCGTATATCGAGCCTTCGGAGACCCAGCAGGGATAGCCAGCCCGATATGGTATAAAGAACTCTGGCAGGAGACAGGACAGTTTTCTTGCTGGAGTTTTTTGTTCTTCGACCAAGGGAAACACATGAACAGTGAATCGCTCTCCATCAGGGTACGCCAGAAGGTACGCTGGCTTCCCGCAGATATGGATACCCCCATCAGCCTTTTCCTCGGCATGGCCCGGGGCAAACACGGCATATTGCTGGAAAGTGCCGAAGTGGATGGCCGCTGGGGCCGTTACAGTGTCCTTGCGTGTGACATGGCGGTGTACCTTTCCTGCAGGAAGGGGCTGCTCCATTGCAGTGTGGAAGACGAGCGCTTCGCATCGCTCCGGCAGCTTTCGGGCATGCCCTTCATGGCCGGTCTGCGCGAAGCCATGCGATGCATCACCATAGAGCCGGACGAGGAAACGTCCCCCCTGCCTCCCATCACGCGTTCGCTGTGCGGATATTTCGGCTATGGGATGGCCGGTCTTTTCGATCCGGAACTTGCCGATGTCCTGCCGCCGGAAGATGCGGAATGTGTCCTCTGCCTGCCGGGCACCCTGATGCTTTTCGATCATCTGTACAATCGACTTGCACAGGTGAGTCTGGGTGAGCATCGGGAGGTGTTCAGCGCTCATTCCTCCCTGTATGAAGAATGTGAGGATCACGGCAGCGATAGTGCAGAAGTGGCGGCCAGCTTCGATGAAGAAGGATATGGCGCCATCGTTGAGCATATCAGGCGGGAGCTGAACAACGGTGAGGCCATACACGTGGTCCCTTCCGTAGGCTTCAGTGCCCCATTCTGCGGCGATCCGCTCTCCTTGTATCGCCGCATGCGCTCCAGCAATGCCTCTCCCTACATGTTCTTCATGCGTCTGCCAGAGATGACGCTGTTCGGTTCTTCCCCGGAGGTACTGATACAATGTACGGCAGGGCGCCTGCTTACAGCTCCGGTCGCCGGAAAGCGCCTGAAAAGAATGGCGATGGCGGAGGACGACGTACTTGCGGAAGAACTCCTTGCCGATCCCAGAGAACGAGCGGAGCATATCATGATGGTGGATCTGGGACGCAGTGACCTGGGGCGCATCGCCAGGATGGGAACGGTGAAGGTGGAACGGCTGATGAAGGTGGAGCGTTTTTCGCATGTTATCCATCTCACCAGTCGTATCACGGCGGAGCTGAAGGATGGGCTGGATGCCGTGGATGTGTTGTCCGCCGTGTTCCCGGCTGGCTCGGTATGTGGCGCTCCCAAACCCCGCGCGATGGAGTTCATCGCAGAATTCGAGAAGTATCCTCGCGGGCCGTATGGAGGTTGCATAGGCTGGCTTGGTCTCGATAAGGATAGTGTGCATCTGGACACAGGCATCACCGTTCGCAGTATGTGGGTGCGGGATGGCAGACTGCACTGGCAGGTCGGCGGCAGTATAGCCCATGATTCCGATACTGCCGTGGAATGGAAGGAAATATGCGGCAAGTCCGCCATCATGCGTCAGGTCTGCTGTGATACGGGGGAGCATCATGTTTCTGCTCATAGATAACCATGATTCGTTCACCTACAATCTGGTGCAGGCATTCGGCAGTCTGGGGCGAGAGCCTCTGGTCCTGCGGAACGATGATCCGCGTCTGCTGGAGCTGGCAGAGAGCGACAGCCTCCGCATGGTATGTATTTCCTCCGGGCCGGGGAGGCCTGAAGGGGCCGGGTTCTGCCTTGAATTCCTGAAACGGCTGAATCCCAGAGTTCCTGTGCTGGGCGTCTGCCTCGGGCATCAGATACTCGGACGCTTTGCCGGAGCGGACGTGGTTCCCGGGCCGGAAGTCATGCATGGCAGGATGTTGGACATCATGCATGATGGGCGCGGATTGTACCGCGGCATCCCCAACCCTATGACCGTCGGCCTCTATCATACGCACGTGGTACGCATCGATGAGGAGCATCCCTGCCCCGGCGTAGCTGTTTCGGCCAGAGGACCGCAGGGAGAAGTGATGTCTCTGCGTTTCCGCGACAGACCGTGGGTGGGCATCCAGTATCATCCAGAATCCATACTCACGCCGGAAGGTCTGAAACTGCTCGGGAATTTTCCCAACGCCCTTGAATCTACACGTGGGCAGGCTCCTACTATAGGTTCTATCCTTGAAGTCCTCGCACGCGGGCTCGACCTCAGCGAGGAGCAGGCCGAACTGGCTTTTGCCGCGCTGTTCGACGGCTCCATGACGTCCGCGCAGGTCGGTTCTTTTCTCATGGGCCTGAGGATGAAAGGGGAGTCGCCCGGCGAACTGGCGGCGGCTGTGCGTATCATCCTCGACAGGGCTGTGACCGTTCAGGGTGTCCCGCGTAACAGCATCGACATCGTGGGGACTGGCGGCGATGGGAAGAACGCCTTCAACTGCTCTACGGCGGCGGCTCTTACACTGGCCGGGATGGGCTATCGCGTCATCAAGCACGGCAACCGTGCCGTCTCCTCGACGTCTGGCGCGGCAGATGCCATAGAAAGTCTGGGACTTACGCTGGAGCGTGATCCGCAGGTCATCGTGGATATGCTGAAGCAGAGGAATTTCGCGTTCCAGTACGCGCCATATTTCCATCCGGCGTTTGAGAAGGTGGGCTCCGCCCGCATGGAGATGGGTATACGCACTTTGTTCAACATGCTCGGCCCTATGGTCAATCCTGCCTGTCCCGATCATCTGATGCTTGGCGTGGCCACGCCGGAGATGGTGGACCTCGTGGCGTCTGCATTGCAGAAGCGCCCGGCGCATAAGGTGGCAGTGTTCTGCGGTGCCGGCGGCTACGATGAACTCACCACGCTGGGCCGTACACGTATCGTTCTTCTCACCGACGGAAAGCGTGAAGAGCTGGAACTCGATCCGGCGGCGCTGGGTTTCTCCCCCTGCCGTGCCGACGAAGTGGAAGTGGGAAGCCGGGAGGAGGCCGCGGCTGTCCTGCGCGAACTTCTTGCCGGGCGTGGTCCGCGTGCCATGCGCGATATGCTGACGTTGAATGCGGCGTTCGCCATCTGGCTCATGGAAGAAACGATGAGCCTTGAAGACTGCGTGGCCAAGGCACGCAAGGGTGTTGCCGAAGGCGCAGGCATGAGGGTGCTGTCATGAGTGGGCTCGAACGGTTCATCACGGCCAAGCAGACGGAACTGGCGGAGCTGGAGCGAGTGGTTCAGTCCGGCAGTTCGGCGCTTGAGCCTTACGGGAAAATGAGGCCCTCGTTCCGGGCAGCGCTTACGAAAGACCATAGGCGCGGCCCGCTGGCTGTGATAGCAGAATTCAAGAAGGTCTCTCCCTCCCGGGGCGTCATCTGCGCTTCGCTGGAGGTGGAAGATGTGGCAGGGCAGTATGCCGCCAATGGTGCGGATGCAATGTCCATTCTTACGGAAGAAAAGTATTTTCAGGGGGATATGACGTATATTCCGCGCGTTTCCCATTGCCTTCCCGATATGCCGCTCCTGCGGAAGGATTTTATTTTCCATCCTCTTCAGGTGACCGCCACGCTTGCCAGTCCGGCATCGGCGCTCCTGCTCATCGTCCGGCTCACTCCGGATGTGACCGTACTGCGTCAGCTTCGGGAACAGGCCGAGGCAGGAGGCGTGGAAGCCGTGGTGGAAGTCTTCGATGAGGCTGATCTGCGCCTTGCTCGTGAGAGTGGAGCAGGTATCATTCAGGTCAATGCTCGTGATCTTGCGTCGTTCCATGTGGACAAGGAGGCCTGCCTGCGGCTCGCCCGCACCTGCCGGCCACAGGAGGGCGAAGTCTGGATAGCGGCCAGCGGCATGGGCTACCGGGAAGATCTCGAAGCGGCTGCCGAGGCTGGCTATCATGCGGCGCTGGTGGGCTCCGCGCTGATGGAGCATGGCACGCCGGGACTGTCTCTGTGCCGCCTGCTGACCAGAGGGGAGGCCTGAGATGTTCATCAAGATATGCGGGATGCGTGAGCAGGGCATCATCGACCGTGCGGCGGCTCTGGGCGTGGATATGTGCGGTTTCATTTTCCATGAGAAAAGTCCGCGGAACGTGACGGCAGAGCAGGTGGCCGCCCTCGATACCCATGGCATGAAGCGTGTAGGCGTTTTCGTGGCGCAATCCGTGGCGGAAGTTGCCGCAGCAGTGGAAGAAGCCCGCCTGGACATGATACAGCTGCATGGTGGTCAGAGCGCATCCTTTGCCGCCAGTTTCCCCGCAGAGAAGATCATCCGGGTGCTGTGGCCGAACCGCTATCCTTCTTCTGAGGCTCTTCAGGCGGATATCGAGTCCTTCGCCTCCACCTGTGGGATGTATCTTCTGGATGCCGGTATGGGCGACGGCGACCCCCTTGCGTGGGCATCGCTCAGAGAACTGCGTTTCCCGCATCCGTGGATGCTGGCCGGGGGGCTGGGGCCGGAGAACGTGAAGGACGCTTTCGCATCGTGTCATCCTGATGGGATAGACCTGAATTCCAGATTGGAATCCAGCCCCGGCAGGAAGAGTCTGGAACGCATGGAAAGGCTTTTTCGTACCCTGTATCCTTCCGTAGAGGGAGACCGGATACAGTCTGAGGAGTGCGTATGAAGAAAGGTTACTTCGGAGATTTTGGCGGATGCTTCGTGCCGGAATTGCTCATGCCTCCGCTCATGGAGCTGGAACAGGCCATGAAGGGTATCCTTCCTTCTGCGGCGTTCCAGACTGAGCTGAACGACCTGCTGAAGAACTATGCCGGGCGTGAAACACCGATCACGTTCTGCCCTGCGCTTTCCCGGGAGCTGGGCTTCGACCTCTGGCTGAAGCGTGAAGATCTGCTGCATACCGGGGCCCATAAGATCAACAATACGCTGGGGCAGGCTCTCCTTGCCAGATATATGGGCAAGAAGATCCTCATCGCCGAAACCGGCGCCGGCCAGCACGGTGTGGCTACAGCTGCGGCCGCCGCACGGCTGGGACTGAGTTGTGTCGTCTACATGGGTGCTGAGGACGTGGAGCGCCAGTCGGCCAACGTACGGCGCATGAGACTGCTCGGCGCCGAAGTCCGGCCCATCGAAAGCGGCTCGCGCACCCTGAAGGATGCCATCAATGCGGCGCTTCGGGCATGGATCTCGATGCAGGCGGATACGCATTACTGCTTCGGTACCGCGGCAGGACCGTATCCGTTCCCGGATCTCGTCCGGGAGTTCCAGAGCGTCATCGGCCGTGAGGCGCGAGTCCAGATGCTGGAACGCACCGGGCGTCTGCCGGATCACGTTGTTGCCGCAGTAGGCGGAGGGTCCAACGCCATCGGGATGTTCGCCCCCTTCGTGCAGGATGAAGGCGTCCGTCTCATCGGAGTGGAAGCCGGGGGGAGCGGTGAGCCGGGCTGCCTCAACTCTGCCGCCATCAATCGTGGGCGTCCGGGAGTCCTCCATGGGGAATACACCATGCTGCTCCAGACTGATGATGGGCAGATCATGCCGTCAGGTTCTATTTCCGCCGGTCTCGATTATCCCGGTGTTGGACCGGAACATGCATGGCTCAACGCTGTGGGACGTGTGAAATATGAAGTCGTCTGCGACAGTGAAGCTCTTGCCGCATTCCAGAAGCTCTGCCGGGCCGAAGGCATACTGCCGGCACTGGAATCGTCTCACGCGCTGGCCTATGTGCTGGAACACCGCGAGTCGTTCACTCCCGGAAGCACGGTGCTTGTGAACCTTTCCGGCCGTGGCGATAAGGATATGGACATCATCGAAAAGGCATTGCCCCTGTAGCGGAGAAGATATGCACGTTCTGGAAGAGAAGATACTGGCAGCGAGGCGGACAGGCCGCATGGCGCTCATCCCCTTTGTGACGGCAGGATACCCGAGCCGTGAATGTTTCTGGGACGTCATCCGCGAACTGGATGCCTCAGGTGCCGATATCATCGAGATAGGTGTGCCGTTTTCCGATCCGGTGGCAGATGGTCCTGTGGTGGAAGCTGCCTCCCTTCAGGCTTTGCAGACCGGAGTCTCACTGCACGGTATCATGGCGGAACTACTGGCAAGGAAGGGCGAGGTACAGGCCGGACTCGTACTCATGGGCTACATGAATCCGTTCCTGCAATATGGGCTGGAACGCTTCGCGCAGGATGCCGCGAAGGCTGGCGTGCATGGCGTCATCATCCCTGATCTGCCTATCGACGAGGCAGAAGAAACGCGTCTGCTCCTGCGTTCGCAGGGGATCGCGCTCATTCCGCTTGTTGGACCGAATACCAGCGAGGAGAGGATGGCGCTGTATGCGGAAGTTTCTGAAGGTTATGCCTATGTGGTTTCCGTGATGGGGACGACAGGTGAACGCGGAGCCCTGCCAGCAGAAGTTCCGGAGGTCCTTGCCCGCGCACGAAGGGTCTTCCGACTGCCCGTGGCTCTGGGATTCGGGCTCAGGTCACCGGAGCAGCTGAAGGGGCTTTCTCCGGAAGAACGACCTGATGCCGCCGTGTTCGGTTCGTCACTGCTCAGACATCTTGCCGCCGGAGGTCGTGCTGCCGCCTTCATGGAGGTCTGGACACGACCGGAACGCTAGCGCCGCTCTGCCGGCGAAGCGGAACAACGAGGACGAGAATTAAAATCAGGCAGCGTATACCTGTCCCTTTGGAGGAGGCAGATATGCGCTGTTTTTATTGAAAGGATAGGGCGAGGCGAGCCTGTCAGATGCCTCGGGAAGGATCGCGGCGTTCGTCTACTTCGGGGAAGAAGTCAGGGTCGTCCTTATGTTCTTCGGAAACATAGAAGGCGCACATGCAGGCACCGAATTCCTTGATGTCGGCATCGCGATAGACGCAGGGGCAGATGATGTCGCTGTCCGCCTTTCTGTCGTTGCAGGCGAGGCGGCAGGGGCAGCACATATAGCCGTAGCGTTCCTTGTTGGCAAGCAGGCTTTCTGCTGTGCCGAGACAATGGTCACGGTCGGCATGGAGGTAATAGCCTTTAGGGGCGGCACAACGTGCCAGCTTTTCAAGCAGTTCTTCCGGCGTCATCGATCAGAGCCTCCTTCAGAAGCTGTTTACGGAAACCGACAACGACTTTACCGCCGGGCACGATCACCACAGGGAAGGTGCCGCGCGGATTGTACGTGCGTACTTTTTCCATGAGTTCAGCGCGCTTATTGCCGGAGTAGTCATCGAGATAGATGATGATCACATCCAACTTCTGCTCTTCGAAGAACTTGCGGGTGTTCTTGCAGTGCTGGCAGGTGGTGAGCGCGTACATGATGGGCTTGTCGGAAACGGGGTTCAGGCCCAGAGCAAAAAGTTCGGGATCACCAGAGTTCTCGTCCAGAGGTGCGGTTTCCTGAGCTTTGTTTTTGCTTTTTTTCAGGAAGATGACTGCAAGGACGATGACGACGGCAACTGCAGCAACAATGAGAATGATGTTGTTCATGGAGTATGCTCCTGAGAGATAGCGTCCAGAAGGATATCGTGGGATCGAGTATGCGCTTTTCTCGGAAAAAAGCCAGCGCCAAAATCAAAGAGAGTGACGTGGAACGATTTCATACCCTTACGGTTTGCGGCGCGGACGGCTTCCGGTGGGATGGCTTCCAGCAGGGCGACTGTCCTTGCGTTCGCGAGGTTCCTGACGTTCCCCACGCGGCGAGAAGGGGCGATCTTCCCGGGGCCTGCGTCCTTCGTCCGTTTCCCGACGGGGGGCTGGGCGGCGTTCACCGTCCCGGCGATCGTCCCTGCGGGGGCGATGTTCGCCAGCGGGGCGCGGTCCACGGCGTTCGGGGTCAAAATGGCGCGGTCCGTGGCGCGGCGTGCCTTCCCTGCGGGGGGCGCTGTCTTCGAGCAGCATGACGATAGCGCGGGATTTGCGGTCGTGTTCCGGGGTCGTCCACACATCGCACAACGAACCCGGGGCGAGATGGGACGAGGCAGGGATGAGCGCCAGCCCGAGTTCCGTGCAGGCGTAGCGAGCACGCCCGGGATAGTCGGGAACGATGAAGGCATCGGAGATGATGCGGGCGGTGACGCGGCGTTTGCCCTGAGGGCGGCGCTGGGGCTCGCGGGAGCCAGCTTCTTCCTGTTCCTCCTCACGCAGTTTTTTGAGGAGCAGGAAGGAAAGGCTGATGGAGTCCTTGTCGAGTCCGGCGCGGGCCGAGAGTTCGCGCAGGGCCTGCGGCGCATGTTCGGCAGGGGCGTTCACATGGCACCACGCCGTCGTGCGCCTGTCCAGCATGGGGCAGGATGCGGAATGGGGGCAGGGGGAAAGCGGACGGAACAGCGGCGTCTGGCCGAACACGAGTTCATCATCGTCCCAGTCGTCGTCATCGTCGTCGTATGCCGAGCGGGAAGCGGCCCTGCCGGCCTGTTCTTCACGCAGAGCGAAGGAGGTGAGATCTTCGTATTCGGGTTCCTCTTCCACACCGCCAAGAGCGCTTTTGCGGAGATTGGTGAGCAGGCGGCCGCCCTGACGGGTGCCGGGCTCCACGGAGAAGATGAGGCCTTCATCCATGAGCATGTGCGAAGCGTGTTCCAGCAGGTCGCGCATGCGGTCGGTCATCTGATGGCCCGGGCGGGCGCGGCGCTCTTCCATTTCATTGAGGACGTTGCCTGTGGTCAGCATCCAGAGCGTGCCAGGCTTAGCATGGATGCGATGCAGGGCCTGCGTGACGGATGCCCGCATGGTACGGATGGTCCAGGGGCAGTCAGGGGCGAGATCGGCGCGCAGGGCCTCGAAGAGCTTACGTCCCAGCTCGAGGATATGGGGCGTGGTATCGCTTGCCACGATGGTGACCGGTTTGGCACGCAGGTCAGGGCGCGAGAGCCAAAGGGCCAGCGGGATAGTGAGAGGTCCGCTGCCCATATCGAGGATGAGCGGTTCATCCGGGATACGGCCGAAGTCCAGCCCGGGGAGGAGCGAGGAAAGGCGTACCAGGTTCCAGGGCAGGAAGTAGCGCAGATATGCGGACGTGAGGCGTGGAGCCGTCCAGTAGGGGCGGTCCAGAGAGTCTCGGTCGGTGGTGAGCATGGCCGAGAGGTCGCGGCAGGCCATGGAAAGATCGCGGCGCTGGGCGCCGTTCATAGGCATGACCTCGTCGATGGCCCGGAAAAGGCGGGCCAGACCGCGGGCGGCAAATTCGTCAGGATCGGAAAAAAGAGGAGTAGGCATAGTTTTCCTTTTTATCCGGGAAGGCTCTGCCTTCCCGGACCCATCTGGCAGGGGAATGATTCCCCCGCTCCCTCAATAGCATAAACGCAGGCGCTGATAGTATCAACTCCTGCGTTCATGCAAATATGGGGCCGGAGGGGGCATCCCCCGACTTTCTGATCTAGTGGGGGTATCTGCCCGTTCTCGCCATTTCCTGCAGGTTGGCGATACGTTCTTCCATGGATGGGTGCGTGCTGAACAGACGGCGCATGGAGGAGCCAGTGAGGGGGTTCACGATGAACATGTTCTCGGTGGCGGGGTTGGCCTGCATGGGGATATGGCGGCTGTAGGCATCGAGATTGTTCAGCGCCATGGCGAGGGCCATGGGATCCTTGCAGTAGGAGGCACCGGCGGCGTCAGCCATGTATTCGCGGCGGCGGGAAATAGCCATCTGGATGAGCGAAGCGGCCAGCGGACCGAGTATCATCATGGCAATGGCGGCCAGCGGATTGGTGCTGTTGCCTTCTTCATCGCGGGAGCCACCGAAGATCATGGCGAACTGCAGCATATTGGCGATGGCGGTGATGGCCGAAGCGATGACGCCAGCCACAGACTGCACGAGGATGTCGCGGTTGGCGATGTGCGCCATTTCATGAGCCAGCACGCCGCGGAGCTGTTCGGGCGGCAGCAGACGCATGATGCCCTGCGTGACGGCGATGACGCCATGTTCAGGGTCGCGGCCGGTGGCGAAGGCGTTGGGGGCTTCCTGAGGAACGATATAGAGGCGGGGCTTGGGCACGCCGGCGTTGCGGGCCAGCTCGTCCACAATTTGATGGACCACAGGGGCATCGGCAGGAGAAAGCTCCTGAGCGCGATACATGGAAAGTACGATCTTGTCGGAATACCAGTAGCTGCCCACGTTCATGATGAGAGCGAAGGCAAGGGCGATGACGATGCCCTTCTGGCCGCCGAGGGCGCCACCCATGACGATGAGTACGGCAGAAAGCGCCGCCATGAGCATAAGGGTCTTGAGCTGGCTGGTCATAGAGCCTCCTGATGGAATGAAGAGCCGGAAAAGGCAGATGTCATTAGGATACGCATTCCTGCACATTCTGCAAGCGCGCGAAAGTTTCAAATCGTTACAGCTGTTCTTCGGTGAAGGGAATGGCCTTCACGCCGTCCCGGCTGAAGACGAGGCTTTCGGTCCAGCCTTCGGCCGCGGCATAGCGGGCCAGCTCTTCGAAGTTCCATGCCACCTGATCGGTAGCATGGCTGTCGGACGCGAAGGTGATGGACAGTCCAAGCTCACGGGCAAGGCGCAGGATGCGCGGTCCGGGGTAGATCTCGCGGCAGGGCTTGCGAAGACCCGCAATGGAGATCTCCATGGCCATGCCTGCGTCACGGACGGCAACGAGAGCTTCACGGATGAGTTCCATGCTGCCGGGCAGATCCAGCCAGCGGCGGAAATCTTCGACACTGAAGATCTTGATGAGGTCGGGGTGCGCCACGATGTTGAAGAGCCGCGTTTCCGCCATGACCTTCATCGTGCGGTAATAGCGTTCATAGAGCGCGCATTTTTCCTCGAAGGCGAGCTTGGCCCAGTCGTCTGCGCTGGCGTCGAATCCCCACGTGCCCAGGAAATGGATGCCCGCGATGAGGTAATCGTAGTTGTGGCGGGCTATCATGTCGCGGATATAGTTCTGCTGATCTTCCAGCCAGTCTACTTCCAGACCGAGAAGCACGGTGATGCCTCTGGGGGCCTGTTCGTTCTTCAGCTCGGTCACTTCCTGGATGTATTCTTCAAAAGTAGCGGCCAGATGTTCGCGGTATTCCTTGGGGTAGTCATAGCCCAGAGGTCGCGGGGAATGTTCGGAAAAACCCTGTATGATAAGACCCTTGGCCTGACCGGCTTCGAACATTTCTCGGACGGTGTCGCGGGCATGGGAATGGTTCGTGTGGGTATGGAGGTCGACGCGGATCATAGGAGTTCCTTGATAAAGCGGATGAAAGGGGCAGGACGAGGCCTTGCGGATATGATACGGCATAGGGATACAGGCCGCAAGTATCAGGAAAAGGCCCTTGCGCAAAGAACCTGTTCAGGGTATCGTAAGAGAACATGACCGTCCAGCAGGGCGGGCTCTTTCAGCATCAGGAGATCATCATGGACTTCTTTTTCTTTTTTCTCGGCATAGCCTGCGTGGCCCTCGCTCTTCGTCATCTCAAGAAGAGCAATCCCAATAAGCAGCATCATTGATGATACGGCCGGGCTTCCGGCCATATTTTCCGCTGATACGGCGGCAGGACTGAGGTCCTGCCGTCTCGTTTGACGTCTTTGCCGCAGGGTGAAGGCGTTTTGTTTTAGAGGAAGTCATGCTCCACATCGTTCTGTTCCATCCTGAAATACCGCCGAATACCGGCAATATCGCCCGTCTGTGCGCGGGTACAGGCACGCAGCTCCATCTTATCGAGCCGCTGGGCTTCGTCATAGACGATAAGCATCTCAAACGGGCAGGTCTGGATTACTGGCCTCATGTGGACTGGAAGGTATGGCCATCTCTCGATGCGTACCTCGCCGCCGACGGCGCAGGGCGCAGGCTCGTGGCCACCAGCGCCAGAGGGGGAGAGGCGGTGCATGACTTCGCCTTCGCGCCGCAGGACAGCCTTCTTTTCGGGCCGGAATCCACGGGACTCCCGGAAGACGTGTTTGCTCTGGCAGAGTCCCGCGTCCGCATCCCCACACGAAACTGCATCCGCAGCCTCAACCTGTCCACATCGGCAGGCATAGTGCTGTACATGGCGCTTGCGCGGGTGGGGGCGCTGGAAGCGTGGTAGAATGATCGAATGTGTACGGAAAGGCTGTGGAGACGCGGCCTTTTCGTTTTTAAGGCCTGCGTTTATTTGCCGATCTTTCTTCTGGCGGCTTCCGGGCTGAGCTTTTCAAGATGGCGGACACGCAGGATGTAGAGCAGGCCCGCCATGGAAAGCCCGAAATTCAGCCCTATCCAGAAACCTAGCACGCCAAGCGGTTCCGGCCAGAGCAGGTCGGTCATGCACAGTATCCAGCCGAGCGGCAGGCTGATGACCCAGTAGGCGACGAAGGAGATGAGGAAGATGGCCCGGGTGTCGTTCCAGCCGCGCAGGGCACAGAGCGTATTGGTCTGGATGCCGTCCGGGAACTGATAGAACACTTCGCAGATCAGGAGCAGACCTGCCATCTGGATGACGGCGGCATCATCGTTGTAGAGAGCCGCCACATGGAAGCGGACGAAATAGATGAGTACGGCAAGCAGGCAGGCCATAGCCAGAGTCATGCTCAGGGCTGTGCGACGGGCCCGCGTGGCCCCTGCGACATCGCCTGCCCCCAGAAGTGTCCCCACACGAATGGTGGAGGCAGAACCGATGGAGAAGGGGCACATCCAGAGGAAGGCGCTCACGTTCATGGCGATCTGGTTGCCGGCCACGGATACCACGCCCAGAGGGGCCACAAGCAGAGCGATGAGTGCGAATGCCGCGCACTCATTGAGCATGGCGAAGGCCCCGGGAAGCCCGATGCGCGTGACGCGTTTGAGAACGGCGGCGCGGGGAGATTCCAGCCGCAGGACACGCCTGTCCACCCGGCGCACGAAGAACACCAGCGATGCCGCCATGAAGCAGAACAGTATGGCGGTGGCAAGTCCGCAACCTGCCGCTCCCATAGCGGGCAGACCGAACTTACCGAAGACGAAGATGATGTTCAGCGGGATATTGAGCGCGAGCCCGATGAAACCTGCCACCATGCCGGGGCGCGTCTGCCCATGACCTTCAAGGAAGCAGCGCTGGACACAGAAGATCATCAGCGCGGGCACGCCCCAGAGTACGGCGAAAAGATACTCCGAGGTCTTCCGGGCCATGATGGCATCCATGGTGCCCCACTGCGGAAGCGTGGAGGCGATGCCCCAGAACAGCCCCATAAGCAGGAGGGAGATCAGTGCCGCCAGCCAAAGGCCCTGACGCAGGAAATGAGCGCATTGCGACCTGTCGCCAGCGCCGAGGCTCTGCGCTACCAGCGGTGTGAGGGCCATGATGAGACCCTGCCCGAACATGATGCCGGGTATCCAGAAGGATGTGGCGACGGCTACGGCCGCCATGTCTACGGCGGAGGACTGGCCCGCCACCACCGTGTCGACGAAGGACATGGCTATCTGTGCTATCTGGCCGAGATAGACCGGGATGGCCAGCGCGATGAGGCTTTTTGCCTCGGCGAAGCTGAATTTGCTGAGCATGATGGTTCTCCTCTCAGGAAGGGAGAGGAGGTCAGACAGGAACAGCGTTCGCTGTTTCTTTTTTAGGCCTCGTCCCAAGATATATGGCGGCGTGACGTTCAGCGGGCAGTGAACGCCGGGCGCATGCAAGATGCTGATATCGTTTACAGTACGAAAAATGTTTAAACTCGAAAACCCATCAGCCGCAAAGCAGATGATGGGAAATCGAGCCAAAGCCGAAGAAGTCTTACTTGCCGAGCTTCTTGACGAGGGTACGAACGGTGTCGGTCATTTCGGCACCCTTTTCGATCCAGGCGTTGAGCTTTTCATTGTCGATGCTCAGGGTGCCGGGATTGGTGCAGGGGTTGTAGTAGCCGATGAAATCCAGCGGACGACCGTCACGACGGGCGTCGCTGTTGATGGCCACGATGCGGTAGAAAGGACGCTTCTTGGAACCAGAGCGGGTCATTCTCACTTTAACGGACATATCTCACTCCTAGAGGATGAAGGCAGCTTTGCTACCTTTTTTTGTTTTTACGTTTCTGCTTGTCACGCTTCTTCTTGGTAGCGGACTTTCCGCTGCCCGGAAGCCCGGGCATGCCGCCGGGG
>JAFWYI010000241.1 GCA_017522745.1 Mailhella sp. | reverse complement strand
GTGTACGTCGGCACCTTCCATGTGCACCAGCTTTCCGGGAATCAGCACCTCATTGAGTTCCCGACAGCTCCGCTGCGCAGGGAACACCGGGGTGATATCCAGACAGATATGCCCTGCCGCAATGATCTTCTTCATCCTGTTCTCCTTAAACAGTCAGGGCTGTCGCTCCCGGCAGCCCCGATTCAGCTTTGGTATTATTCGATGCCCATGATCAGCCTGTTGACGTAGAGTTCAAGCTGCTCATATTTGCGCTGGGCGATCAGCTCGTTGGCATAAGCGTAGTCATACTTCTCGACCTTCTTCTCCATGGCCTTGAAGAGCTCGAGCGAAGTGACCAGATGGGCGTAGCTGTCTTCGTCGGAGGTGGTACGCATGGCCTTGACATCGAGGCCGACATAGTTGCCGGTCTCGTAGTATTTGTTCTCCATGAGGATCTTGACCTGATTGAAGGCCTGGCGCAGGTTCTCCACGCCGAAGGACTTGTCCTGGTCGAAACGGATGCCGTTCTGGTCGTTCAGGTGCACGGTAAAGAGCTTGTTGAAGGCCAGTGCGAAGCCCATCTCATTGGCGGGATCCAGCCCGGCCAGGGTGGCGTGGGCGGATTCCATGTTGGCGCCGACACGCTTCGGATCAATGGTCGCGGCGGAAACACCCATCACATGGCCGATGGTGCCGCAGAAGGAACGGTCAACCGGCTCATTGGGCTTGGGCTCGATGCAGACGCGGATTTTGCCGTCATAGCGAAGCATGCAGTTGATGGCATCGACTAGCTGCTTTGTGGCGGTGACGGCGCTCTTGCTCTCCGCGCACGAGGTTCCCTCGCGGGCAAGCCACAGCACGATCAGGTCGCAGCCAAGCTCATTGGCGATGTCGATGGAGCGGTAGGCGCGCCACATGGCATACTCCCGGTCCTCGGCGCTGGTGCTGGTAAAGCCGCCGTCTCTTGTGTGAGGATCCATCCAAAGACGCGGCGCGACGAATTCGGCCTTCAGGTCATACTTGTCGAGCAGCGCCTTCACCTCCCGGGCTTTGGCCCTGATCTCTTCCTCGGTGTAGTCGTTGATGTTGGGAACCGCGTCGTCATCATGAAACTGCACGGCATCGAAACCGAGCTTTTTGAACATGGCGAATTTGCTCTCGAGATCAATGGCCTGACGGGTGTCGGGGCCGTAGGAATCCGCACCGGTATGAACATTCCAGGGGCCGACAGAAAACTTGAAGCGAGACATGAATCATCCTCCTCAGATAAAAGTATAGAAAATATCGATAGATGCAGTGTTCTACTTTATGCGTTCATGATAACATGCCGATCTCCCGCTGTCTCGTATGAATTTGCGGCAAATTACAGCACAAGTTTGCGATCCTTCTTGACGGTCACGTTTCTGCGGTATAAGATGGCCGGGAAGGAGGCGTTTCTGTATGCCGCATGAATATGAGATGATTCCGACCGGCAGCTATCCCTGCCTCAACCTTTTTCTTGTTCGGCTTCAGTCCCGCTGTCCCCACCTTCACCGCGAGCTGGAGCTTGGCCTGATTCTGGAAGGACGCCTGACTCTCCGCCATGCCGGCCAGGGATACCGGCTTGAAAAAGACGAGTTTTATCTGGTGAATTCCATGAAACCGCATGAGTTCACTTCCGTCGGGGAAGGAACGCTCGTACTTGCCGTTCAGGTTTCACCCAGATTTCTGGAGCCGTTTATTCCGGACGCATCCATGCATTGCTTCCAGGTCAAACCGCCGCTGGAGCCGTTTTTCCCAAAGGGCAGCGAGAAGGCCCGGGAGCTGCGGGAAGCGGTTTTGGATCTGGCAGTCCATTACCTTTCGGCCGGGGGAGAGGACGCAATAACCTGCTTCTACCTCCTGTCCAGACTCCTTCTCCTGCTTGACCGGAATCTTCCCAGGCAAGTGCTGACGCAGAATGATTATGAAATGATGCGAAGGCAGACTGACCGCATGGTATCCATTCTCGACGAGATTGACCGACATTTCCAGCAGAAGCTGCTGCTGGAGGACATCGCGCGGCAGTACGGGCTGACGATGCCTTATGTTTCACATCTGTTCAAGAATATCCTGGGAATCAGTTTCCAGGAGTACCTGAAGGAAAAGCGCTTTGAACATGCCCTGGAGCTTCTGAATACGACGAGTAAAACCATTCTGGACATTGCGATTGAAAGCGGCTTTTCGGATCTGCGGTACATGACGAAGGCTTTTCGCGAAAAATACGGCTGCACGCCCAAAGAATATCGCAGGCAGCATCCCTCTTTACTGGAAAGCACACGTTCATCCGCCGAAAATCGGCAGGAATTATTGCATCCGGAGGAATCGCTTCTTATCGTTCGAGAGCTGCTTGGGACGGTTCCGGATTTGGAAGAATGATGGGCTGGACTATGTACGCCTGCAATGCGTTCGCGTGCAGGCTTACTTGCGGTCGTCCACCAGGAGTAAGTCGGCGCGGCCTTCAGCAAGCTGCTTCAGTTCGTCAGTATAACCACCCATACTGAACAGTACAAACCAGGTTTGTCGATGATCCTGGTTCCAGGAGACGTTTTCGGCTTTCTGCTCCAGCTCGCGCAGGATGTTCGCACCCACCGGCTCCTGCCAATACTTGCACTCGCCGAGAATGAGGTTGTGTCCCTCCGGGTCGAGGGCGGCGATGTCGATCTCGGTAGCGGCGTCCCAATAGCGTCCGATCCTGGAGAAGTGGAAAGGCCAGGCGTCGTCTGCATTCAGATCCCACATTTTTTCCCGGCACACATCCTCATAGACGAAGGCGATATGACTGGTGACCAGGCCCTTGCGGATCTTGTCCAGAACGATCTGACTGTTGCCGCTCTCGATAAAGCTCATGTTGGGATAGACGAAGGCAAACCAGAAGCGGATATAATTGTCCTTGATCCTGTAAAGGCCGCGCTTGCTCTTCTCCGGGTTCTCCTCGGTGATGGGTACCTCGCGCTCCAGAATATCCAAATCGATCAGCGTTTTCAAATATTTGGTCAGGCTGGTGGCCTTGACCTCCAGGGCGGAGGAAATGGCCGCCAGCTTGTGATTTCCTGCGGCAATGGCCCTGATGACGGAAAAGTAGCTGCCGATCTCGCTGACTTCCTGCTGCAGCAGGAAGTGCGGCTCATCGTATAGATAGCCGGAGCGATTGAGGACGTTGCGCGCGATGGCGCGGTAGATGT
The DNA here is from genome assembly GCA_017522745.1 of Mailhella sp. Lineage (GTDB taxonomy): Bacteria > Desulfobacterota > Desulfovibrionia > Desulfovibrionales > Desulfovibrionaceae > Mailhella. The sequence goes on along the minus strand of JAFWYI010000241.1, from coordinate 1,201 downwards.
CCTTGCTCTCGGAGAATATCTCCACGTATTTGGGGACGCCGCCGGTGATGGCGTACATCTCAATGAGCTCTTTCCGGCTGCGGTCGGGAAAGAACTTGCCGTAATAGCGGAACGGGATCTGCCCCAGCCGGATCTGTGCCGTGCGCCGCCCATAGAGTGGGCTGTTGTAGGCCAGGGTCTGTGACTCCATCATGGAGACCAGCGAGCCGCAAAGAATTACCATAACTGCGCGGTTCCTGAGCTGCTCTTCCCATATGCGCTGGAACACTGAGGGAAAAGCCGGGTTGGACTTGCCGATATACTGAAACTCGTCGATCACGATGATAGGTTTCGTTTCAAAGCTGTGCTCCATGATTGCTTTGAAGATCGCGTCCCAGGTGGAGACGCTGGCCTCATGCAGCAGGGAGCTGCCGATGAAGTCCGCAGCCTTCTCCTTAAAGGCGTTTCGGTTCTGCGATTCAGATTCCTCGCTGGCCAGGAAGAAAAGGGCGTTCTTGTCCTTGATAAACTCCGAGATCAGTGTGGTTTTTCCGGCGCGCCGACGCCCGTAAAGGATCACGAGGGAACTCCCTTTACGCTCATATTCGCTCTGCAGAGTCTCCATTTCCTGCTCGCGGTCGATAAATCTCTCCAAGCAAATCACATCCTTCCGTTTTATTATACCAAAAAGTATAATAAAATCAAGCATAACTTTACGAAAAAACAGCACGCTTGAATCTCCCTTCAAGTAGAAAATTCAAGCGTGCTGCTTTTCAGAAGAGAATAAAAAGAAAACGCTGAAATCACCAACGATTTCAGCGTTTTGGTCCGAGTGACTGGATTTGAACCAGCGGCCTCTTGAACCCCATTCAAGCGCGCTACCATCTGCGCTACACCCGGATACGCTTTATCTCTTGCGCTCGATTATATTAGCACAGCATTTTTAAAAATGCAAGACCTTTTTTCATTTTTCCCGAAAAATTTTTTTGCGGGTTCCCGAGCCTTCTTTTGCGGCGTGATTTTCTATTATTATGTAAACTTGAAACTATTGACAATATGTAAATATAGGGCGCAGACGCACAATTCGCTTGACATAATGTCGATTACATAATTATAATAGTAAACAGGAATTTTATGCTGCAAGGGGGTTGTCGGATGATGACTTTCAATTTTTTGGGAATTGCCCTGCTGCTGGCAGCGCTGGCTGTCAACGCCTTTGTGT